>NZ_CALDDG010000001.1 GCF_937936435.1 uncultured Sulfuricurvum sp.
ATTCTCGCAGCAGACTTTTGAGTTTTTGAGTCACGTTGACCAACAATGTGTCTCCGACGGGATGCCCCAACGAATCGTTTATTTGTTTAAAACGGTCGAGATCGACATATAAAACGGCGATGTTCTCCTTTTTCCGTCGATATTGCCGTATAGCCATACTGAGGCGGTCATAGAACAATACGCGATTCGGCAATCCGGTTAGCGAATCGTGTGTAGCAAGATGTAGCAGCTGATTCTGGGTTGCCGTCAATTCGGATATGTCGGTATCAAAAATAACGATGGAGGGTTTGCCTTGATAGGTTAGTTTGTGAATGCTCGATTGGACGGGATACATCTCACCGTTTTGCGACCGATGTCGGGAAATCGCACTCATAACCGGCGTGTCGCTTTCTAGGTAATGGAGAAAATCATCATCATAGATATCGGGAACAATCTCTTGTAATCGGCATTGGCACAGTTGTGAAAGGGTGTATCCCAAATTTTTAAGCGCCCCGTTATTGGCATAGACGTATTGCAGTGTTTCCGCATCGACGATATAGACTTCGACCGACGTGTATTGCACAATCGCGGCCAGTTCTTCATTATGGGTTTCAAGTTGTATCTGCTGAGTGATATCTGTCCGAAATCCGGCGATGATAAGAGGGTTTCCCCCATCGTCGTAGAGGATTTTGGCACGATCGTATATCCATAGCCAATGACCGTTTTTATGCCGTATCCGATAGCGTACATGGGCACTTTCGACCTTTTCGGCAATCGAGCTGTAGAGTACCGCCAGTGCCCGTTCTCTATCATCGGGATGCAATAGCGCTTTCCACGATTCGACGGAACTTTGGTATTCATCTTCCGAATAGCCGATGATCTCAAGCCACCGTTTGGAGACGAATGTGGTATCTGTGAGGATATTATATTCCCAAATACCGTCTTCTGCAGAGTTGATGGCGAATATCAGTTGCTTAAGTTCGTCTGATTTCACATGATCTTGCGTTATTGTCGGCGAAAAAGAGCCGTTGTCCATTCTGGTAAACCTCTTATAGTTTAATGCGCCAATTATTATGGAAATACAATAACATATTTTTTTATGAAAATTGTTTTAAACAGGCGTTAAAATAATTTATTGCTTCATCAGTGCTGTTTTTGTAACGAACGATTGCCCGTGGGTAGTGCGGGAGAGGAGAATCGAAGATTTTTCTTTCGTCTGAGAGGATTTTGGGATCTATATGATCCAGATGCGGCAGCCACTTGCGGATATACGCTCCTTTTGTATCAAACTTTTTAGTCTGAACGTAAGGATTGAACACACGAAAGTAGGGTTGAGGATCGACTCCGGTTCCCGAACTCCATTGCCAAGAGAGAATATTCGATGCCGCATCGTAGTCTATCAAATGGTGTGCGAAGAAAGCTTCTCCCCATTGCCAGGGCAGCAGCAGATTTTTGGTAAAGAATGAAGCGCATATCATCCGGATACGATTGGGCATCTCCCCGGTTTCCAACAGTTCGCGGATGCCCGCATCGATAATCGGGACACCGGTAGAGGCGGTGCAATATGCTTTGAAATACTCTTGGTTTTCCACTCCGTGAAACGGATATCGAAAGTTTTGGTAGGAGAGATGGGGAAAATGGTACAAAAGCATTGCGTAAAATTCTCGAAAAATAAGTTGTCGGAAATAGGGTTCCGTATCGACCCCTTGAGTTTTTTGATCTCGTAACCAGCGCAAAAGGGCGCGTATAGAGAGCGTTCCGAAACGCAGATCGACTCCCAAATGCGATGTCGCGTTTAATGCCGGGTAATCCCGATCGGTGGAGTACGTTTTTAGGGCAGATGCAAACGAGCGGAGTTTATCGCGGGGAGAACACTGCTGAAAATCGCTGAGAGATAGAGGATTAAAGCCGATCGCTTCCGCTGAAACCGAAGAGATGTGATGGTATGAATCGCGAATGCGGTGTATTCCGTCGTAGTCAAACGGACATAAAGATTGACGAGCCGGCAGATATTCTTGCATATGCTCAGGCCGAAAAATCTTTTTAACCTGATTATAAAAAGGGGTAAAGACAAGATAGGGGTTTCCGTCGTTTTTGAGTACCTCGTCCGGGCGGAAGATATAGGTGTCCTGTAGGAGGCGAAAGGGAAGCACATGAGAGATCTCACGGTCGCGTTCGAGCGCATAAGGGTCATAATCTCCGGAAGCACATACTTCATCGTAGGACCCGCCTGCTAAAAGCCATCTGAAAACATCGACTGGTTTCCCGTAAAACAGGGCAAGATTCAACCCTTTTTGTTGAAGCTCGGTTTTGAGTTTGACCAGAGTCTGAAAAATAAAGCCGACACGCCGATCGTTTCGTTCCAAAGAGTCCAAAATTTCAGAATCGAAAATAAAAATAGGGAGCACCTCTCCCTCGAATGAGAGCAGAGGATTGTCTTCTGTCCGCAAATCACGGCGAAACCATAAGATACGGCGTTTTTTATTTTCCGGCATCGATATGCGAACGCAAGGCAAGCGTTTTAGGGTAAGGATTGAGAAACGTTTGCTCTAGCAGATAATCGACTTGATAGTGCGCTGCATAGAGTGCGATGGTAGAGAGCGGGACGATCAGGGGGACGATTTTCTCTGCGTATTCGGCAAATTGAGTATGTAATACCTCTTTTTCGATTTTGGAGAGGTGATTTTTCAAAAAACCGGCCATGTGTTCGAGAACGTTGCGATTGCGTTTGATAGAACTTTTTTGTGCAATAGCGGTTTTATAGAGGGTCTCATAGAGTGCTATTTGTATTTCAAAGTCATAATGTTCATGATTGGCGACAATATTCCCTAAGGCACGATACATTTTTTCATCTTTGGATTGGAGCATGAATTTACGGGTGGTATGGAAACGGACGAGTTCACCCGGAGAGGGATTCGCGCTTTTAAACTGCTCAAAATCGTTGTAGGCGAAAAGCTGCATGATGAAATTTTCTCTCAGCCACGGGTCTTGGAGCCTCCCTTCCTCTTCCATAGGAAGCAGCGGATAGCGTTCACGGCACAATGCGGCAAAAAGGCCGTCTTCTTTTCCTTCGCACATTCCGTTTTCAAGATAGAGTTTGGCACTTTTCATCCCGCAGCTCGGAGATTTCGATTTGAAAATTATTCCGGATATAGGATAAGGGCTTAGCCGATTCAGCTCATTACGGCATGCATGGAAGAGTTGTTCGGTAAGATCGGTTCCGTTTTTGTTGGAATGAACATGAATCTTCTCATCTTGACGCATCAGACGAACCGACGGTCTGGGAGTTCCAAAAGCGAGATGTTCCGGACAAAAAGGGATAAATTCGGCCAATTGTCCTAATTCATCGGTAATAAAACGATCGTGTTTATGACCTCCGTCAAAACGGACCGATTCTCCTAACAAACAGGCAGATACGGCAATTTTCATAGAATGTCTCCCACTTAACGGAATTATTTTTGAAGTTCGTGAGAAATTTTTTCTAAATGCCCTTTCGGTGCATGTTTCGGCGGCTGATAAGAAGAGGTGTCTTTGATCGGGAGGACAAATGCCAAAAGGATAAAGATGAGACTAAAAACGATGCCGCTTAAAAGAGCTAATACAATTTTGAGTTTTTCATCATCCATTTGTGTCTCTCCGCACTCTCTGTAGTGGGAGTATTATACTATAATTTATAGAGGAGTTTTTTAAGAGAGTTTTCCGGATGAAACGAGATGGTTTACTAAATCCATATTTTTCATGACGCGATTATAATAAGGACGATTGACGGTTCCGCCGTTGTAACCGCTGATAGCATAAAAATGGTCGATACGTTGTTCATGGAGTAAAATGACATAGTGCGTAGCGATACGGGCTGAGAGTTTGATATCTCCTAAAAGGCGCCCCGCCAGCTGAATATCGCTCAATTTGTTGAGCCAACGGAGTTTTTTAACATTTTGCGCTACATGACGTGCGGTAGCGACTTGAATTTGCATCGGCCCCAGAGAAGCCTTGGTAAGTGATTTTTTATGTCGAAAATCGCCGATCGTATTTTTGCCGGCGCTGCTTTCGGTCAGACAAATAGCGCTAAGTGTATTTTCATACGTTTTACCGTGTTTGTCGGGAATGGATTTGGCGACATCGCGTACCGTTTGTAAAACATAAAGTTGTTTAGGAGTCATTTTATTGACGAGATTATCGCCGAAAACGGATAGTGTCAGGAGTATCAATAGGGAAAGAAATCTCAAAATTTTGCACCTCTTAAATTGGATGTGGAATTTTAGGGTACTCGGCGGGCGATAACAATGGTGTAAACTTTTTAAATAAATGAGTTAAGAAAAACAAATAGAAAACATCCATATGCCACCGCCTATAGGGAAAGCCGACTTTAAGATTGGGAGAAATAACAGTTTTAATATGTTAATATATATGAATAATATTGATGTTAGTTTAAGTTTAGAGGTAAAAAGTTTTCTAAAAGTGCTAAAAAAAAGGTCTAAAAAACATACCATGAGTAAAAATGAAACATTTTTTTTCCGGCTAATCGTTCTGATCGGATTGTGTAACCCGCTTTATGCAAAAAACGGGGTCGCTTTACTGACATCGATCAAAAGCAATGCGGATATCGAATTGTTGGATCGTAATGTTCCGGTGAAGTGCGAACCTTTCGGCATCATACCGTTGGAAAGGATGGCGGCAACAGGTGCTTCGCCCGAATTATGCCGATCGGAAATTCAGAAATTTTATCATTCCCATCCTCATTTAAAACATTTTGCACGGGAACATTTGTACATTCAACAATCGTACCATTATGAGACGGTCGGGAATCAGTGTATTTTATACGCTAACGCTCAGGAGAGCTACAGTGAAATGCTTTTGAACGAAGGGCTGGCGGTTATGGACCCGAAAACCGATAATAAAGAGTGGAATGAGAAATTCAAAAGGGCAGAGAAAGGGGCTAAAAGTCATCAAAGCGGGCTTCATGAGACTTTGATCGGAAAGTAGTGTATTAAAGAAGAGCAATAACGTTTTGGCTTATGATTGCTCTTCGCTGGTGAGATAGATCCAATACTCTTTATGCGTTCTTCCCTGATCGAGAAAATAGAGCTGCAAGATAGCGACCCGATAGAGGGTAATAATCATTTTCGCAAACGGTATCGCCAATGCGGCCGAAAGCCACCATGATTGCCGGCGGCTCCCTTTCGAGAGGATCATCTCTTCGACTCCGATGTTTTTGCTCAGATATAAGCCGAATGCAATCGAAAAAATAAAATTGAGTATTAATCCGAAAATGGCATATGAAAAAACATACGTCGAGTCAAAATCGATCATATCATTTTACTCTTTATAGTTGTTGATCGCGTCTTGAAGTATTTTAGCCGCCGCCGCTTTATCTTCAAATCCTTTTACTTTTACCCATTTGCCCGGTTCGAGCATCTTATACGTTTCGAAAAAGTTTTTGATTTTAGCCAATGTATGTTTCGGGATATCGCCGAGGTCTTGGATTTCTTCAAAAGTAGGATCGATTTTTGACGTCGGAACGGCAAGAAGCTTTTCGTCGATACCGCTCTCGTCTTCCATAATCAAAACACCGACCAAACGGCAATTGGTGACACACCCCTCAACCATAGGATATTCGGTAAGGATCAAGATATCTGCAGGATCGCCGTCTTGTGAAAGGGTTTTGTTGACGAAGCCGTAGTTGGCAGGGTAGTACATTGCAGAGTGCATGACACGGTCAAGTACCAAAGCACCGCTCTCTTTTTCTACTTCGTATTTAATATTGGACCCGCACGCAATTTCGATAATTGCTTTTACTTTATCAGGGTTTTCGCCGTAGCCGATTTTACTTAAATCCATGGAGTACCTCTTTTAACATTGTAATGATGGGATTGTAGCCAATCAAATTTTAAAGATAGCGTAGGGTAACACCTTTTTTGCGCTTTAGGCGTTATACGGGCATGGTAAATAATCTTTAAACATCATTGCGATAAAATCTTCGCGTTACGATTTGATTACACCAAAAGGATTGCGAGTGTTTTTTGAAAGCATCAAAATCATGTTTCTGGGAATGGGAACCGTATTTTTGTTCTTGATTATCATGAACTATTTAACGATTCTTCAGTCCAAGATTATTCTTAAATATTTCCCCGAAGCGCCCAAAGCGCCTGAACCGACACGTGCGGCACAGGTTAAACGGAGTGATGACAAAGCAAAAGTCGCCGCAATAGCGGCAGCGATCCATCATCACCAAACTACCCAAGGTTAGGACTCAGAATGGCCAAAAAATATATTGATATCATGGATACGACGTTTCGGGACGGATTTCAGTCCGTTTTCGGAGGGCGTGTCCTCATGGAAGACTTTTTTCCCGCAGTCGAAGCAGCAAAAGAAGCGGGAATTCGCCATTTTGAATTCGGCGGAGGCGCTCGCTTTCAAAGCCTGTTCTTTTATTTGAATGAAAACGCATTTGACATGATGGACCGTTTTCGCGCCATCGTCGGTCCGGACGCGAATCTGCAAACTTTGGCCCGCGGGGTCAACACGGTTATGCTTGATACCGGAAGCCGCGAATTGGTAGATTTGCACGCAAAAATGTTTAAAAAACACGGAACGACTACGATCCGTAACTTTGATGCTTTGAACGATGTAGAAAACCTAAAATATTCGGGTGAGCGTATCGTTCATCACGGCCTTAAACACGAAGTTGTCGTGACGTTGATGGATTTGCCGGCAGGCTGCGAAGGGGCACATGACGTCGCTTTTTACGAACGTACGCTTAGAGAAATTCTCGATTCCGGTATCCCGTACCACTCGATCTGTTTTAAGGATGCGAGCGGAACTTCAAGCCCTCATAAAATCCACGAAACCATTAAAATGGCTCGCCGCCTCGTACCTGAGGGGACTCATTTACGCCTTCATACACATGAAACTGCCGGGGTCAGTGTAGCGGCGTATCTCGCAGCGCTGGATGCAGGAGTAGACGGCATCGATATGGCAGCCGCTCCGGTGAGCGGCGGTACTTCCCAGCCGGATATTTTGACGATGCTGCATGCGGTCAAAGGGATGAATTACGACCTAGGCGGTCTTGAACTCGAAAAAATCCTCAAATACGAAGACGTATTGGGCGATTGTCTGAAAGATTACTTCATGCCGCCGGAAGCAACCCAAGTCTCACCTTTGATTCCGTTCTCTCCTATGCCGGGGGGTGCACTGACGGCAAATACCCAAATGATGCGTGATAATAACATCCTTGATCGCTATCCTGAAGTGATCCGTGCAATGCGCGAAGTGGTTGAAAAAGGGGGATTCGGCACATCCGTTACTCCGGTATCTCAATTCTATTTCCAACAAGCACTCAATAACGCATTAATGGGACCGTGGAAAAAAATCGCTCCGGGTTACGGACGCATGGTCCTCGGGTATTTCGGTAAAACCCCAGTCGCTCCGGATCCTGAAATCGTGCGTATTGCCGCAGAGCAGCTTTCACTCGAACCGACGAGTGAACATGCCATCGACCTCGCCGATAAAGATGAAACAAAATCAATCGCATTCTGGACTAAACGTCTTGAAGATGAAAAAATTGCGGTTACCGACGAAAATATTTTCATTGCCGCTTCATGCGATGAAAAAGGGATCGCCTTCTTGAAAGGCGACGCCGTGATCAACGTTCGCAAAAATATCCCCGAAGCCGTTGTCCCTGCCGGACATGCGCCACAACCAATCAAAAAAGAAGGAACCAAACCTATGCCAAGTACAACCGGAAACTATACTGTCGTCGTAGACGGCCAAAAATACAACGTGCAAATTGCTGCAGGAAATGTCGATGTTCAAGTGATTCCTCATGTGGCTACGGCCGCACAGGCACGTGATGAACTTCCGGCTGCTGAAGGCGCTGAAGTACGTGCTATGTTGCCGGGTTCAGTGTTTAAAATTATTGCTGAAGCGGGAACTGCGGTTCAAGAAGGGGACAAAATCATGATCCTCGAATCGATGAAAATGGAAGTGGACATCGTCGCTCCGTGTAACGGTGTGGTTCAAAGCGTTCTGGTACGTCCGAATGATAAAGTTGTAGAAGGCCAAGCATTGGCAATCGTCGGATAATCACGTGATGAAGCGCCTATTTTTCACTTTGATTTCCGTATTTGCGTTCTCGACGGGAGCTATGGCTTCCGAAGAGATAAGCACTGTGAGCGTCTCTGTGGAGACGAGCACGGTTACCGAAGCATCTGCTCCGGCTGAAGCTCCGAAAAAAAGTACCTATCGTGAAGAAACCTATCAGCCTGCCGCATTCGGAGATATGATCAAGAGCTTTTTTGATACGACCGGCTTGAATGCGTTTATCAATGCTAAAGAGGGATTATTGAGCTCTTCGGGACAGGTAATGAGCGATTTTCACCAAACGTGGGGACGTGTTATCATGATTTTGGTAACGTTCTTGCTCTTTTATTTGGCCATTGCTAAAGACTTTGAACCGTTATTGCTTCTTCCGATCGCTTTCGGCGGTTTGCTGGCAAACGTTCCGATCGCTAACATTGCGGGACCGCACGGCTTTTTGGGTATCATCTACAATATGGGGATTGCTAACGAGCTTTTCCCTTTGTTGATTTTCATGGGTGTCGGTGCGATGACCGATTTCGGTCCGTTGTTGGCAAACCCTAAACTGTCGTTATTGGGTGCTGCGGCGCAATTCGGAATTTTCGGCACGTTGGTAGGTGCTTATGCACTGAGCCAATTTACACCATGGTTCGACTTTACGTTGCAACAATCATCCGCTATCAGTATTATCGGAGGAGCGGACGGCCCGACATCGATTTTCATCGCGTCGTCATTGGCTCCTGAACTTTTAGGGGCGATCGCCGTAGCATCGTATTCGTATATGGCATTGGTTCCGATCATTCAGCCTCCGATCATGCGCGCGTTAACAACACCGGAAGAGCGTAAAATCCGTATGCATACATTACGTCACGTTACGGCTCTTGAAAAGCTTCTTTTCCCGTTGTTGGTATTCGTAATGGTTATCTTGATTCTTCCGGATGCAGCTCCGTTGGTAGGTGCTTTTGCATTCGGTAACTTCTTGAAAGAATCAGGTGTTGTCGATCGTTTGAGCGATACGATGCAAAATGCATTGATCAATATCGTTACGATTTTCTTAGGACTCGGTGTCGGTTCAAAATTGGCAGCCGATCAGTTTTTGGTGGTCGATACTTTGGCAATTTTGGTTCTCGGTCTACTGGCATTTTCTGCCGGTACGGCAGCCGGCGTTATCATGGCTAAAATCATGAACATGTTCAGCAAAGAAAAAATCAACCCGTTGATCGGTTCGGCCGGCGTTTCGGCTGTACCGATGGCGGCACGTGTATCGCATAAAGTGGGGATGAAAGAAGATCCTCAAAACATGCTTCTTATGCACGCTATGGGACCGAATGTAGCCGGTGTAATCGGTTCGGCGGTCGCTGCGGGTGTAATGCTCTCTATCTTCAAATAAACTCAAAACTCCCTTTTCCGGGGAGTCTTTTTTTTAGTCAATATCCAAAAAATTTTTATTTCGGCAAAAGCTTTGTTGTCATCTCTCCCATTTTTTCAACGATGAGAGGGAGGATATTTTCGCTTTTGGTTTTGTCGATAAAACCGTCAGCTCCCAATCCCGCCGCTTCGCGTTTGTTATTATCTCCCGTCATAGAACTGTTGACAATGATCGGAATGGATTTGGTATTTGGATTGGCTTTGAGTTGTTGGATAACGGTAAATCCGGACATTTCAGGCATTTCGATGTCGGTGATGACGGCAGGAATTCGATCGGGATTCGGGTGTCGTGCGATAAACTCGACCAGGTCTTTGCCGTTATTGAAAATCTGATAGCCGATTTTGGCATGCTCAAAAATTTGGCGAAGGTGACGCTGTGCCGTTTTAGAATCTTCGGCAATTAATACGACCCCGTTTTTAAGTTTTTCGGGAATCGTCATATTGGCAAGCGATTGGACAGACGATTCAACATTTACCATTGCCTGCGGTATAACGTCGGCCAAGAGTTTTTCATAATCTAAAACGAGGCACAGGCTTCCGTCATCGAGACGAGTGTCGTTTATGACCAGTCCGTCGTCCCCTAGGCGATAACTGTCGGGAGCATGCATTTCGTTCCAGTTCTTTTTAATGACACGATAGGCATACATAATACGAATTCCGATGATTACGCCGTTGAAATCGCAGATCAAAAGGTTGGATGCTTTCTTTTTTTCGTCACTGAGCTCGACACCGAGCCATTTGGGAAGGTTCAGTATCGGGATTTGAAGTTCGCGAAGTACGATAGTACCTTCCAGCAACGGGTGTGCCCCCGGAATTTGAGTAAGATAGTGCCGTTTCGCTTCTACGACTTCACGGGTTTTAAAAACATTGATAGCATAATAGGGAGATTCCTCAGCCGCATCGATTTTAAAAACCAAAAGCTGCACTTCATTGTTTTTGGCAAGGTTTGTCGCTGCGTCGACGTGTTCCAAAAGAGACATTGTGACCTCAATAATTTTATATTTCTTAATCATATCCTATTCAGGAGGTTTTTTTACTAAATTCTAAAGGGTGGTGACTGTAAAATACCGATAACATCAAGAAGGAGCGACGATTGTGCGTATTATAACCGTATTGACAATACTGGCCGTTGCTCTGGGGGCAAAAGAGTATTATGCCAAAGTCGAGCCTTACGAGATATTCAACGTCTCATCAAACGTTTCGGCTGAAGTCCGTTTCGCCGACAGCGCCAATCAAGGGAAAGTATTGGGGAAAAATCCCTACATCGTGATGGATGACAAATTGGATAAAATCGAGCTTTCAAGCGTCGAAAACAAAATCCTCTCCCTTCAAAAAACATTGGAACATAATCAGGAGATGAGTCGAAATTATGAGCAGATGGTTTCGATGAAGCAGGCTAATTTCGACCGTATCAAAGATTTGAAAATCAAATCAACGGTTGAAAAAGATCGGGAATATTACGATCTGCTCGGAAGTCAAAACTCTTTATTGGCACTTCAAAAAGAGATCGAATCGCTCAACATTCAGTTGAACGATTTGAAACTTCGCCGTGCGCAGTTGCTGAAAAGTATCGCAGATAAACACCTAAGCGCTCCGGGATTCGTTTTGTACCAGTTGCTGGTGAAGGCGGAGGCGTTCGTGAATCCCGGTACGCCGCTGGCACAGATTGCGGATGTTCGAAAAGCGAAACTGACTTTGTATCTTAGCGCTTCGGAAGCCCGGGAAGCACAAAACAAAGCGATTTATCTCAACGGAGCCAAAAGTACGTATAAAATCAATCGATTATGGAAGATTGCCGATGCGGCAAAACTCTCCAGTTATCGGGCGGAGATCGTTATCTCACCTCCGGAACGGTTTTCACAATTGATGAAAGTGGAATTCAAATGAGCCAGACGACGGCATGCCCGCTGGATTGTTATGATGCCTGTCGGATCGTCATCGATGAAAAAGGGGCGATTAAAGGGGATAAAACCCATCCCGTGACACGCGGATATCTTTGTCCCCATTTAAACCATTTCCAGCACAACGAGCGCATCTGCACTCCGAGATTGCACGGTGAAACGATCTCTATGGACGAGGCGCTCGATATCTTGATTGCGACATTGCGGGAGACGAAGCCGGACCATGTTCTGTATTATCGCGGAAGCGGCAATGTGGCTTTGATGCAGCGGGTGAGTGAGCATTTTTTCGCTTCGATCAAAGCGGTAGGGACTTCAGGCTCGCTGTGTGACGGAGCCGGAGAAGCCGGAGTCCTTCTCGGGCGGGGTATAAATCATGTGTTGACGCCGCAGGCATTGACTCAAAGCGAAGTGGTCGTGTTCTGGGGTCGGAATCCTCATGTAACCCATTCGCATCTTTTACCGTTTTTGGAAGGAAAAAAGATCATTGTCATCGATCCGGTTAAAACCGCGATCGCCAAAAAAGCCGATCTACATATTCAGATCAAACCGCACGGCGATTTGCATCTGGCCCTTTTATTAAGTCGTTTTGCCGTGATCGAGGGAATTTACGATCGGGATTATCTGGAAGAAAATGCAAGCGGATACAGTGATTTTTATGAATTGACCCAAACCGTCAGGATCAAAGCGACTTTGGAAAAAATCGATGTTTCCCTCGGGCAGATCGGGGCTGTTTTAGAGATGATTCAGGGAAAAAAGACGGCGATTCTGGTCGGCGTAGGGGTGCAAAAGTACCGCAACGGTGCCGATGTTGTCCGCGCGATTGACGGATTCGGCGCCATCATGGGGTTGTTTGGAAAACAGGGGTGCGGCGTCAGTTACATGGGAAGCTCTCTGGAAGGGATCGAAAACCCGTTCACACCGTTTTCGAATCGGGTCAGTAAGCCCACCGTCGATTTTTCAAAGTATAATTGCGTGTTCGTTCAGGGTGCCAATCCTTTGGCGCAAATGCCTGATACGATCCGTGTCCGCGAATCGTTCGATAGGGCCGGATTCAAAGTTTATTTCGGATTGTATGAAAACGAAACGTCCCGGTCGGCTGATTTGGTCATACCGGCAAAGACGTTTTTGGAAAAAAATGACATTCGCAGTTCATACGGCGATTATACGCTTCAAGAGATGCCGCAGATGTCGGGAAATGAATTCGGGATTAGTGAATTCGAATTGACCCGCAGGCTGTGTGAAGCATTCAGGATCGTGCTGGAGAGCGAAGAAAAATATTTGGAGTATTTCCGATCAAAGATCGAGTACGATGAGGGGACGGGATACCGTTCCTCAAGGCCAAACATCGCTTATGAAGAGGGGTTTGCCGAAGGAGAATTCGTTTTTATGGATGAGGTTGATTTGGAAATCGATACGGATGAAGGGTTTCATTTCATCACAGCTAAATATCCCAAAGGGCTTAATTCTCAGTTTCACAGGCCATCGGGTGTCTATTTCCATCCCGAAGCAGGGTTTGAAGCGGGAGAAAGTGTGTTGCTGGCATCATCCGTCGGATCGGTAGAGATGGAAGTCAGGCACGATGAGAGGCTGCGGCAGGATTGTCTGCTGATCTATTCCGGGACACCGGAGGTCAATGTGCTGACTCCGCCGCTGCTAAGTTATGAAGGCGAAAATGCCGTATATCAAGAATTTAAAATAAAGGTTACAAAAATATGACGAAAAATTTTGAAAATTATGTATTGCCTACGTACGGACGACAAAAAGTGAGTTTCGTAGCGGGTAAAAATGCCGTTTTGGTCGATAATGAAGGGAAAGAGTATATCGATTTCGCCGCCGGAATCGCAGTATGCAGCGTCGGACACGCCAATGAACGTCTGACCAAAGCGATCTGTGATCAGGTATCCAAAGTGATCCATGTCTCCAATCTCTATTACATCGAGACTCAGGGTGAATGTGCCCGCAAGATTGTAGAACAAAGCGGCTATGACATGAAATGCTTTTTTGCCAACAGCGGTGCGGAAGCGAATGAAGGTGCTATCAAAATCGCACGCAAGTACGGAGAGGTAGAAGGAAAGCCGAAACGGTATAAAATCATTACACTCGATCATTCGTTTCACGGACGTACGATTACGGCCCTCAAAGCGACGGGACAAGAATCGATGCATAACTATTTCGGGCCGTTTCCTGACGGATTTGTCTATGCAAAAAACATCGATGAGATCGAATCGCTGATCGATGATCATACCGTGGCGGTCATGCTCGAACTGGTGCAGGGAGAGGGGGGCGTACAGCCTCAGGACAAAAAGAAAGTCCAAGCTCTCGAGCAGTTGCTCAAATCACGCGATATTTTGCTGATGGTCGATGAAGTTCAAACCGGCATTTACCGCACAGGGGAATTTTTAGCGTCCAATCTGTATGAGATTACACCGGATGTGATTACTCTGGCCAAAGGTCTGGGCGGAGGCGTTCCGATCGGAGTCGTCATGACGTCGAAAAAAGATATTTTCGCTCCCGGAGATCATGGGTCGACATTCGGAGGGAATTATCTCTCCACTGCGGCGGCAAACGAGGTTCTCGATATTCTGTCCGAAATTAAAGAGAACGGCGTATTGGATGAACAATTGATCTATTTTGAAACTGCGTTGGCAAAATTTGCAGCGGTTCATCCGGCTATCTTTTTGGAACATGTAGGTCTGGGGATGATGCGCGGATTGCGTGTCGTCGATGCCGAAACTCTGGGCAAGGTGATCAATGCCGCACGTGAAGCGGGTGTTATCGTCCTCAAAGCGGGGCGTAATACCCTCCGTTTTCTCCCTCCGCTGACGATTACCAAAGGAGAGATCGATGAAGGATTCGTGCGCCTTGAAAAAGCGATGGCTTTTCTGTAGTCTTCTGTGCTCTTTTTCGCTGAGTGCGGATGACATCCTCTCCGACCTCAAAGAAGAGCAGTTTAGGTACGATTACCGCAAAGCACAGCTTCAAAGCGATATGTTGCGCGATTCGTGGCTGCAACCTTTGCAGCTTCGCTATTCATACGGAAAAAGCGATCAGTATGACGGCGACAGTACGACGCAAAACGCCGCGATTTCGATCGATCAGCCGATTTTCAGGAGCGGCGGAATCTATTACGGGATCAAGTTTGCCGAAGCCTCCCGCCGGTACTCGGCACTCTCAATCGATGCCGCACGCCAAAAACTGATTAAAGAAGCGGTATCGCTTCTGATGCAAATACGCCAAAGTGACTTGCGTATTGCGAAACAGGAGCTGCTGATCGCCAATGCCGGATTGAATCTCGAACTGAAAACGGAAGCGTATCTGCACGGAGATCTCGATTCCGGATTCTTGGATAACGCCATTATCGATAAAAACGTACTGATACAGTCACTCTATGATCTGCAAACGCTTAAAGAGCGCCAGATAAGCTCGTATGAAAGCATCAGCGATGCTCCTTATGCGACGACGCCGGTGCCGAAACTGACGCTGATCGAAGAAGATGCCTTTACCTCCGAAGCGATAGATTTGGGGCTCTCGGGACACGAGATGGAAAAATCCCGTTGGAACAGCAACGTGACTCGTGCCAAGTACCTTCCTCAGATAAGTCTCAATGCCGGATATAACTGGAATAAAATTGAAAATCCCGCTTTTGCGGGGAGCGTCATACCGATTCGAAACGAGAGCCGCTACACGACATATGGAATGAGTGCGTCGATGCCGATCGATTTCAATGAGTTTCGGGATATGCAAATCGCCCGGATCGAAGAGCTCAAAGCCGGTGTCGCCTTTGCGGATAAAAAACGGGAACTTCAGGCGCTCTATCGGCAAGTGCGTCATAATCTGGATAACAGCGACAAAAAAATCGCATTGGCACATGAAAACCATGCTTTGTACGAAAAGTTGTTGAATGATACGAAATCGCTCTTCCAAGCAGGGTATAAAACTCAATACGATGTGGAGATGCTTGATAACTCGGCTAAAATCCAGGATATCGAAATCGGGATTTTAGAATACGACAGACAGCTTGAACTTCTGAATCTTTACGAAAAGGTGAACGGTGCGATTTAGCGAATATATGAACGAATGGCTTTACGGAGAGCAAGGGTATTATGCATCGTACCGTCCGATAGGGAAAAAAGGGGATTTTTATACGGCGGTCAGTACTTCCAAGTTTTTCGGCGGCTCAATCGCCAAACATATTCTTTCTCGCATTGATGAAGGATTTTTGCGTACCGATTCGCTTATTTGCGAGATAGGAGCCCATCACGGCTATTTATTGGCGGATATCATCGAATTTTTTCATACACTCCGTCCCGAATTGTTAAAAACATTGCGTTTTGGGATTGTGGAGCGTTTCAGTGCATTGCGAAAGGCACAGCAGGATTATTTTGACGAATCGTTCGGCAATACGGTCACATTGGAGCATTACAGCGATCTGCAGGAAGTACATGAGCAATGTACGTTTTTTATTGCCAATGAGATTTTCGATGCGTTCGCCTGCGAACTGTTTTATAAAGGGAAGATCGGCAGCGTCCGGAACCATCGCATCGTGTTTGAGGAGGAATCACCTGAAATCGCCGCTTTAGCCCAACGGTATAATCAAGATCGGGGGGAAATCGCGATAGGCTACGAATCGTTTGCATCGGTCATGAACCAAACATCGGAACGATTCGAGTTTATGAGTTTCGATTACGGAGAACTGGATGCGCGAAGCGATTTTTCGATCCGAGTCTATCAAAACCATCAGGTCTATCCGTTGTTTGACGAATCATTAGACTTGGCGGAGAGTTTCGGCGGAAGCGACATCACGTATGATGTCAATTTCACCCATGTCCGCGAAGCGTTTGAACAAGCAGGGATTACGTGCGCCCAATACGCGACACAGCTCGTCGCTCTGATCGAGATGGGGATATTGGATCTGTTGGCGATGCTGAAAGAACATACGAGCGATGAGATCTATCAGCAGGAGCTTGAAAAGGTTAAAATCCTTATTACCCCCTCATTGATGGGTGAACGGTTCAAAATGATCCGATTTGTCAAGGAGTAGATGATGTTACGTGCCCTTCTCTTGATAGTATGTTCTATGGCGGTTTATGCAGGAGAATTGCATGAGGCTACTTTTGAGGGAGATATTGCGAAGATTCAGACACTATTAGATCAACACCATAATGTCGATGAACAAAACGATGCGGGGCTGAGTGCCTTGCATGTCGCGATCAAACTCGGCGATCTGAAAATAGCCCAATATCTTTTGGATCGGCATGCGGATATCAATGCGCAGGATTTTCAGGGGAATACCCCCTTGATATTGGCGGTCAAGAAAAAAAATTTCGACTTGGTGACGTTCGTGGTACTGCACGGTGCAGATATCAATTTGGCTAACAATGATGGAATCACCCCCTTGCATCAGGCGGCTTTCAGCGGCAATGTACAAGTAGTCGATTTTCTGCTGAAAGCCAAAGCCGATCCCCATCTCACCAACAACGACGGAGCGACTCCGTACGATTTTGCGATAGCGAAAGAAAATTTTCTGATCGCATCGATGATTAAACTCTATATGTAGGAAACGGTATGCAGATAAAAGTAAACGGCGAATTTAGGGAAATAGAAGAGGGAGCGACCCTTTATGCACTTATCAGCGCTTTGAAGCTCGAAGAAAGAGTCATGGCTGCAGCGTTGAACATGCAGATCGTCAAGCAGGAAAAATGGAAAGAAGCGAGACTGCAAGAGGGGGACGTCATCGAACTGCTCGATTTCGTCGGAGGCGGATAAATTCCAAATATCTTTTAGTGTGATTCTAAACTACGGCTGAATAATCATATTAGCCTGAATTTTTTATCAGGATATTTTATGATTATCAGTTACTATGAGTATCAATACTTTTATGGCGAGGAGGATACTCACGATGCAACATCAGCTTATGGCATTGCCGTATGAACATTCAGCACTCGAACCTTATATTTCTGCCGAAACGCTCTCATACCACTATGACAAACACCATGCAGGATACGTCAATAAACTCAATTCTCTGATAGAGGGGACCGAATTTGTCGATGCGGAACTGGAAACGATTATACTCAAAGCGAGCGGGGCTGTTTTCAATAATGCGGCACAGGTCTATAATCACGATTTTTACTGGAAAGGGCTGAAGCCCGGTCAAAGTGAACTTTCCAAGGAATTGGCCGATAGAATCGATGCCGCTTTCGGATCGCTGGAGAGTTTAAAAGAACAGTTTTTAAGTATAGCGGCCGGATTTTTCGGTTCGGGATGGATATGGCTGGTATTGACACCGGAAGGGGAACTCAAGATTGAGACGACTTCCAATGCCGATACCCCGATACGCCATGGACAAAAACCGCTGCTGACCTGCGATGTGTGGGAACATGCGTATTATATCGATTATCGAAATGCACGTCCCAATTCTCTTTCACACTGGTGGCCTCTCATCAATTGCGAATTCGTTTCGGAAAATTTCGCAGCGGCGAAGAGGGGATAGCCTAGCCGTTATTCGTACTGCGGAGGAGTTTATCGTACTTGGTTTTGAGAAGCAGGTATTCTTTGTGTAAATCCTCATAGGCCTGTTTATAGTCGATCTCATCCGTTTCGGCCGGAGCCGTAGTCGTTGCCGGAGGAATTTTTGCAGGTTCATCGAGGAGGATATAGGTGACTTCTTGGCCGTTTTCTTCTTTCACAATCGTCGGAAGTTCTCCGTTCATAGTCTTTTTGATGACGGTATGGATACTGAGCCGGTTACGGGAAGCATATTTTTGAATGGTGATCAAGCCGGTTGATTCCATGAAGCGGTTTCCTTGTAGTAATGTATTAAAGGGATTTTTGTTCCAATGCGACGACGGCAATCGCATAGTCGCCGTCATGGGTAATGGAAACGGATGTATCGGTGATAGCGAATCGGTCGCGTACCAAGGGGGTGAGGCTCAAGCACGGAGCCCCTTTGGAGGTTTTGCTGATGGTAATATCGTGAAAACCGCACTCTGAGCCGATACCGCATCCGAGCGCTTTGGCACAGGCTTCTTTTGCAGCCCAAAATCCGGCCGCATTACGGTAGTTTTTGACGAGAAGGCATTCATCTGCCCCCAAGAACCTTTTTAACCCCCGATCGCCGAAACGCTCGATGAAACGTTTCATCCGATCGAGTTTAATCAAATCGATTCCGATCATTGCACCACAAAATCGGTAAAATAGATATTTTTAACTTTACCGTCTTTGAGATGCATATTCAACTCGTTGACGATCTGCTCTTTGAGTTTTTCTTTTCCTTTTATGGTCGAAATCTCTTCAAGAGATTTGGATGAAAGGATGCGGATGATGATATCCCGCAATACCGGCTTTTTCGTATCGAGTTCGGCACTAAGTTCTTCACCTTCGATTTCCAAGTTCATTTCCACTTTCAGATAACGGCGGCCGCTTTCTGAGAGGAGATTGACGGTAAAACCGTCAAGAGGGTACATCAATCCGACTTCCGTCATCGATGCATCGGAAGGAGTGCTTTCACCGCTTCCGCCTGCCGAAGCTTCTTTTGCTGCCGGAGCAGATTTTGCGGCGGCTGCGTCTTCATTGCCCATTAACAAGAAGGCGACAACTCCGCCGATGATCAGAATCAGTAACAGTACACCGATAATGACAAACAACAGTACATTGCTTTTTTTCTTCCCTGATTCTTCCGTACCGGTCTCTTCTTTTTTCTCTTCGGCCATCCATAGCTCCTAATCGATAAAGTTATTCCTTTATTGTAGCGAGAAAGTTATGAAATTGTCACGTGTCATAATCGAAATTTTGGTAAACTTACCGAATGAAAAGAAGGAAAACTAGATGGTAGAGAGATTATTAGGCTATATCGGTCGTCCGTTTGTCCGTTTTTACGATACGATTGAAAATTTCGGTCAGTTCGTTTTGTTTCAATTACAGCTTTTTAAACTCTATCCGCATGTTTTCAAACGCTCAAAAACCGTATTGACGCAAATCGAGGTGATCGGGATGGGGTGTATGGGGGTTGTAACCCTCACGGCACTCTTTACAGGTATGGTTTTGGCCATACAGCTTTACAACGGTTTTCATCAGTTCGGAGCCGAGAACTTTATCGGCTATACGGTCTTTTTCTCGATTGCCAGAGAGCTGGGGCCGGTATTTGCCTCTTTAATGCTGATTTCGCGTTCGATCAGTGCGATGGCGGCAGAACTCGGAACCATGCGCGTTTCCGAACAGATCGATGCAATCGATATTTTAGGGGTTAATTCCAAAGAGTATCTGATTACGCCGCGGATTATCGCTACGGTGATATCCCTGCCGCTGCTGGTTATCTGGTTTGATTTCATTGCGATCGGTTCGGCATACATGATATCTACAAATGTTTTGGGGATTAATCCGATTACCTATCAGGAAACGCTGATGCGTTTGGGTGAGATGGATGATATCCTTACCGGAATTGTCAAAGCGGCGGTGTTCGGATTTATCGTCAGTTCGATCGGAAGTTATATCGGATATCACACGACGGGGGGAGCCAGAGGGGTAGGGCAGTCGACGATTTATGCCGTCGTCTATTCTGCCGTGGCAATTTTTGTCACCAATTACTTCTTATCGTCTCTTTTCTTGTATTTGGACTGGTAAAAGAAGGCGAGGCTAGTTGGCTAGCTCGCTGAGAGGGCGGAATTGATAGCTGTCGGGATCGTAATATTCGATCCCTCCCGTTTCAATGTCGTAGTACCATCCGTGGATGAAAAGGCGGTCTTCTTCGACCAGTTTTTTAACATAGGGATAGGTCAGAAGGTTTTCGATTTGGGTGACGATCGAGAGGTGCTCGGTCGCCCGAAGCAGCTCTTCACGCGGAGCATTGATGCCCAGCGCCAGCAGTGCCATCGATTTTGCTTTTTCACCCAGTGTCAGCCATTTTGACGTATGGATCATCGTCGTATCGCATGAAGTTTTATAAAGTGCTTCGATCGCTCCGCAGTGCGAATGACCGCAGATGATAATCTCGGAGACTTCCAGAACACCGACGGCGTACTCTATCCCCGCTGCAGTGGAGTGAAAATCTTCATCAGGTTTATAAGGGGCGACGAAGTTGCCGACGTTGCGGATGACGAAAAGATCTCCGGGATTGGACTGGACGATAAGATCGGGGATTACTCTCGAATCGGAACAGCCGATAAACAAAGCACGGGGATTTTGCCCTTCTCGAACCAGATCGAGAAGCTGTTCTTCGTGTTTTTTGAAATAGGTTTTTTGAAAGGTCTCGTTTCCTGCGACGAACTCTTTCAAAATTTTCGCATTCGGATGGGAAGTATTCTGGCTTAATGACACTCTTTGATTCCTAATTCGCACATGATTTGCTCGAAAACTTTGCCGCCTTCTCGGTCACAATCGTCATGATACTCAATCGTGATCATTTTTTTACCGCCGACAACATCGCCGCCGTAAATATTCGGCTCTATCGAGCATAGAGGAGTACAGCTTTTGATCGCTTTTTCGATTTTTTCTTTCTCTTCATCAGTCGTATAGGCTAATGAAAGCTTACAGTAGCGTTCCTCGGATTTGTGGTCTGCAAAAATAGAACAATCGGCCATATTGTCATCCTTTTCGTACTTTGTCATTGTGATTTATTATACCCGCTTCTGCGTTAAAACCGCGTCAAGATTGTTAAAACCATTCTAAAAGTTTGTTGACTTCATCGATTTCATAACATTTTATGGCGGTTTTTTCAAGCGGTTTTTTCGGGATCAGCGCCTTGGTAATTTGTTGCGAAGCGGCCTCTTTGAGACGCAGGTCGAGTTGAAATACTTCACGGATATCGCCTACTAAAGAGACTTCGCCGATAAAGACCGTCTCTTTGGAAATAGCACGGTTTCTGAAACTGCTGATGATCGCGGCAAGGATCGCCAGATCGGCGGAGGTTTCGGTGATCTTGATCCCTCCGGTGATATTGATAAAGACATCGTAGCTGTTGAGAGGAATCTCGAGTTTACGCTCCAAAAGTGCGAGAAGCATATTCAGACGGTTGTTTTCAAATCCGGTAGCCTGACGTTTCGGGTTGGGAGCATGGGTATCGCTTACCAGTGCCTGCACTTCCAAAACGATAGGACGTGAACCCTCCATAATGACGGTCAAAGCCGAGCCGCTTTGGGATTTGGTACGGTTGAAAAATCGGGAAGAGAGATCTTTCGCAGAGACCAATC
Source organism: uncultured Sulfuricurvum sp. (assembly GCF_937936435.1). Lineage (GTDB taxonomy): Bacteria > Campylobacterota > Campylobacteria > Campylobacterales > Sulfurimonadaceae > Sulfuricurvum. The sequence goes on from NZ_CALDDG010000001.1 coordinate 21,569, forward strand.
CTTCGGATCGCATCTCGAAAACGCCGATTTCACTGGTCGGCCCGAAACGGTTTTTAAATCCGCGCAGGATTCGCAGTTCCTGGGAACTGTCTCCTTCGAAATACAAGACGACGTCCACCATATGTTCCAGTACGCGAGGTCCGGCTATAGAACCCTCTTTCGTGATATGTCCGATGATGAAAATAGCGATGCGACGCTCTTTGGCAATCCGCATCAAATCAAAAGTGATCTGGCGTACCTGAGTGACCGATCCGGGAGCGGAAGCGATAGTTTCGGAGTAGAGGGTTTGGATCGAATCGATGATGATGCATTCGTAGGGACGTTCGTGCAGTTCTGAGAGAATCTGCTCCAGCCGGATCTCTGCGAGAAGGTAGAGATTGTCGACGTTCGCACCCAATCGGTTGGCACGAAGTTTGATCTGCCCTTCGCTCTCTTCGCCGCTGACGTAAAGGACGTTGCGGTTTTGTTTAGCCAGATTGGCCCCGATTTTTAGAAGCAGTGTCGATTTTCCGACTCCGGGACTTCCCCCGATAAGAACAAGCGAACCGGGAACGACGCCGCCCCCGAGAACCATATCGAGTTCGGCATCGTTGCTGCTGTAGCGTTCGGTATTTTCTTCGACGATCTGGGTGATCTCTTTGGCTTTGGCGGCTCCTGAGGGCGATGCGGTAGAGGTGAGTTTGATGATTTCCTGCTGTTGTTCACTAAGCTCTACAAAACTGTCCCATCCTCCGCAGCTGGGACATTTTCCCATCCATTTAGGGGTAGTAAATCCGCAGTGCTGACATTCGAAAAGGACGTTTTTTTTCTTGGCCATCGGAGAATCCCGTTTTATGTCATTGTAACAGTTCTCCCCTTAAGAGCAAAAGAGTGTTCCGGAACGATGGACACCGTCAAGAAGATAACTCTGAGCATCTTGCAGATCGTATCCGTTGCATAAAAACATTTTTTGCCCGCGCTCCATCAAAAACTGCGCCGCTAAAAGTTTGGTGACGATCCCTCCGGTAGCAAAAGCGTTATTGGGGGTATGATCGGCACAGAGTGCTTCGGCAGGGATAGAGTTTACCTCTTTGCAAATCATAGCGTCGGGGTGTTCTTTCGGATTTTTATCGTAATAACCGTCGATGTCGCTGAGGATGACTAATAGATCGGCATTCGTGTAGTGGGCGACATGTGCCGAGAGTTGGTCATTGTCTCCGAATACCTGCTCGGAGGTGGTCGATATATCGTTTTCATTCACGATGGGGACGATGTTGTGAGTCAATAACGTATCGATTATTTCGGTAAAAATAGCCGTCCGTTTGCGCGAGTCGAAATCCTCTTCGGTAAGGAGGATTTGCGATGTCGAAATATTATATGCATCAAATTTTTTCTTGTAACTGCTCATCAAAATCGGCTGGCCGAGCGAGGCAAGGACTTTTTTGCTGATTTGTTCTTCACGGTTGAGTTTGAGGGCGGAATAACCGGATGCGACGGCTCCTGAGGTGACGAGGATCACTTCATAGCGGTCTTGGAGTCTGGCGATAAGAGAGACGAGGTTGCGCATCCTCTCTTTTGCGATGGTATTGTTTTCCGTCAGTACGCCGCTACCTACTTTGATGACGATTCTTGGCATGAAGCCCCCTTTTGTCGGTAATCTTTTCAGGATACCCTAAAAGGATTAACGGGGGTTAAATCGAGCCTGAAATAAGGAGTTTGAAAAGGTTATTCCGCCGTAAAAATGGCATCGAGTATACCGTCGACAAATTCGTATTTGTCAAACGGTATCAGATGCTCGGGCTGCTCTCCGACACCGATGTAGAGGATCGGAAGCGAGAGGGCATAGGCGATAGAGAATACCGATCCTCCTTTCGCGGTTCCGTCAAGCTTGGTGATAATAATTCCGTCTACCCCGACCATTTCGTTAAACGCTTTGGCTTGAGCGATAGCGGAACTTCCCTGCGTACCGTCTAAAATCAGTATTTTACGGTGTGGTGCTCCGGTATGGGCTTTATCGCAGATACGGACGATTTTTTTCAGCTCATTACCCAGATTGGTTTGGGTATGAAGCCGTCCTGCCGTATCGATGATGACCTGCTCGAATCCGCGTGCTTTGGCCGACTCGATCGTATCGTAGGCAACAGCCGAGGGATCATGCCCCTGACGCGAAGAGATAATCGGTACATCGAGCTTGTCGGCCCAACGGGTGAGCTGTTCGATCGCAGCGGCGCGAAATGTGTCACCGGCACCGAGGATGACCCGCTCGCCTTTGGTGAGATAATATTGCGCCAGCTTGGCGATCGTCGTCGTTTTCCCTGCGCCGTTGACACCGATGATGAGGGTGACCGTCGGTTTGTCCGGGTTTTCAGGTAATGTGTTTTGAGCAAAACTCAGCGTCGCGAGGAGTTTTGAGCGGAGTTGATCGCGGGTAATATCATTTTGGTAAAGTTCGCGGAGGATAATCTCTACAAGATCGTATTCGACATCGGCTTCAAGCAGGATATTTTCCAGATCGTCTTTGGAAATTTTCGCTTTTTTCTCAGGTGCGATGGCAGCGATAGCCTCGATGGTCTTTTGAAGCCCTTTTTTAATGAATCCGAACATCCTTATCTCCCCAATGCCTGAGCAATATCGTGGTCGATGATCTCTTCTTGGGTAGCACCCGCATAGTGGGTGACGTATTCGCCGTTTTTATAAAGTACCATCAGCGGTATAGGGAACTGCTGTCCTACGCCGATCGTCGAAGCAATAGCGCGAGAGAGTTCCTGATTGTCGGCTTTGTTTGCCATCAGATAGGTTCCTCCTTTGTATTTTTCACGAAATTTTTCGAGATCTTCGTTGCTTTGGTCTTCTTCGATCGTGATCCCCATAACGATCAAATCATCTCCGTATTTTTTCTGAAGATTTCCCAAATGTTGTACTTCGGCCTGACAGGGAGGGCACCATGTTGCGAAGATATCGAATAAAACGACTTTGTCTTTGCCCGCGTCGAGGGTAAAGTTGGTTCCGCGCTTTTCCACGTTATAGCTTTTACCCTGGGTATCCATAAGCGAAAATTCGGCGGTTGAGACCATAGGCTCGTCGGATGAATCTTTAGAACACCCCTGAATGATAAAGGTTAAAGTGATAATAGGGATAAAAAACGTTGAAAAACGCATGAGTTGACCTTTGCATTTGGATAGAATAATGAAGATTATAACGAAGCAAAGGTAAAAAGTGACCAAAAGCGATTTTAGAACCTACTGTCTCTCAAGGCTCAAAGAGTCGAACCGAAGCACTAAAAGCTATCGGGATGCCAGAGTCCGTTCTCGCCTGAAAAAGGTGATGAAAGAGCTGGCTCCCGAACGGGTTTTGGCCTTTTGGCCGATGGGTTTCGAAGCTGATATCCGCGAGACTATCCACACATTACGCCGTGAATCACAAGTATATTTGCCGTTTATGGATGGCGTCAGTTTCAAGATGGTACCATTAAGATACCCGTTGGAACGTAAGAGTTTTGGGATTTATGAGCCGCGGGATTCATATACAAAATATAATTTAATAGATGTAGCTATTGTTCCTGTCGTTGGGGTAGACGGGTTATTTCGCCGAATCGGATTCGGCAAAGGGATGTATGATCGATTTTTCCCAACCCTGAAAAAGAGACCTTTTACTATTTTTATTCAATCATGTGAGTGCAAAACAACGCAAAACATATGTGACGATTATGATGTACAAGGAGATTTGTTAATCACCCCGCGCAGAGTCTATGGCATGAGGGATTCAAATGTTAAACGAACTACTCGTAGGCGGCGTGGTCGCCATATCGAGCGGTCTGGTCGGTTTTTTAATTTCTAAAAAGATTTCAGCAACACAGTTTGATTTATATTTGGAACAGGCGAAAGCCAAATCCAAAGCGATAGAAAACGAAGCGCAAATGATTCTGGAACGTGCGTCTATACGGTCGCGCGAGATAGAAAAAGAGGCGCAAAAACGATACGATGAGACCTATGAACAGGTTAAAAGAGATTTGAGCGAGCGTGAGAATACCGTTCATCGTTCGGAACAAGAGATTGAGCGTTTCCGAAAAGCGGAAGAGGAAAAAATCGCTTCGGTACGGGCGACGGTAGAAAATCAGCGCCTAAACCTGGAACGCAATGAGAGAGCTTTAGAGAAATTAAAAGACGATTACCGCCAAAAAAGTGAGCAGCTTAGGGTGATTGTGGAGGATCGTGCCCACCTTTCGGTGAACGATGCCAAAACAATCTTATTAGAACAGGTACGCGAAGAGATGCGTTCGGAGCTGGCACGTAAAATGCGCGAATTGGAGGAACAATCCAAAGAACAGCTCAAGCGCAAAGCCAATTACATTTTGGCGCAGGCGACATCGCGTTTTGCCGGAGATTTTGCGGCCGAGAGGCTGATTAGTGTTATCCATCTGGACGATGATGAGCTCAAAGGGCGCATTATCGGAAAAGAGGGGCGCAATATCAAGACCCTCGAAATGGTGACCGGAGTCGATATTATCATCGATGAAACTCCGAACGCAATTATCGTGAGTTCGTTCAACCTGTATCGCCGCGCTATTGCGACGAAAACGATCGAACTGCTGATCGAAGACGGGAGGATTCAGCCGGCACGGATCGAAGAAGTCTATCAGAAAGTATGCGATGAGTTTGAAGAGGCCGTATTGCGCGAAGGGGAGGAGATCGTCTTCGATATGGGGCTTCAGGGAGTTCATCCCGAATTGATGAAACTGCTCGGACGATTACGGTACCGTTCCAGTTACGGACAAAATGCTTTGGCACATACTCTGGAAGTCGCCCATTTAGCCGGAATTATGGCATCGGAGATGGGCGGTGACGTCAAATTGGCTCGGCGTGCGGGGTTATTGCACGATATCGGAAAGACGCTGACTCAGGAGAACGGAGGCAGCCATGTCGATATCGGTGCCGAATTGTGCCGACGCTATAACGAAGATCCGGTCGTGATCAATGCGATTTATGCCCATCACGGGTATGAAGAGATCAAAAGCATCGAGTGTGCGGCGGTATGTGCCGCCGATACCCTCTCTGCGGCGCGTCCGGGGGCGCGCCGAGAGGTATTGGAAAGTTTCTTGCGACGTGTGAGCGAGATCGAAGAGATCGCGACGCAAAAAGCAGGGGTAAAACAGGCGTATGCGATCAATGCCGGACGTGAAGTACGGGTCATTGTCAGCGCACAAAGCGTCAATGATGACGAAACCGTATTGCTCGCACGTGAAATCGCCGATGATATTTCTCAGAAAGTGCAGTTCCCGGGAGAAATTAAAGTAAGCGTCATCCGCGAAAGCCGAGCAGTCGAATACGCGAGATAACAATTTATTTAAAAATGTTATACTCTTTTGATAGAAAAACAGTATGATTCTCTCTTATGAGTCAGACGTGACGATTTTCAGATGCAAGGGATAAACCGTATGAAAAAAGAAGAAACTCTTACACACCTTCGAAATGCCAAAAAAGCTCATATTACATGGGTGCATCGTGCCCATGCACTGATCGAGGGGCTCCCTGTCGAAAAAGAGCAGGTTCCGGTTAGCTGTACCGAGTGCAAATTCGGACAATGGTTTTACGGGGAAGGGCAGCGGCTAAACATGATGCCGAGTATGGATTGTCTCAAAGAGATTGAGACGCTCCATTTCGAGCTGCATGATACGTATATGAAGATTTTTAAAATTTATTTTAGCGATGACGACCGATCGTTTATTTCAAAATTATTCGGAACAAAGAAAAAAATCTCTCCGATGAATCACGATATCGCAAAAGATTACTACACACAGCTAAAAGCGACTTCTGAAAAACTCATCGCCGCTATAGAACGGCTGGAACGCAGATTATTCGCCCTCCAAGAGGGGAGCTTCGTATAAATCTTTAGTGCTTTTCCGGGATCGTTACGACGATCATTCCGCGTAAATCTCCCATCTTGTATCCGGTAGCTTTATCTTCCGGATAGAGCTCTTTAATCGCTTTATAGAGTGCTGTATTACCGCTGATATCCCCATGACATTTCAAACAGGCTTCCTTTGCGATGGTGATCGGTTTATAATAGCTGTAGGATCCGTTTTGGGTAGTCAGTTCATAGGGAGGAAGCGGCGCTCCGCTCTCCTGCATTTTTTTCCATCGTTCCAAAACCGATTTTTCCGCGGATGACGGCATATTGATCGGATTGCGGTTTTCGAGACTGACCCGCTTTATGGAGAGGTTGTGCTCTTTTCCGATTTGATCGGTCAGGTGAAGGGCATTTTGCGAACAAAAGTGCAGAGCCGCCATCGGACCGCCGTTTTGCATTTGTCCGACCAACTCGCTTCCTAAGCGTTGGAGGAGCGCATTGGAGGCGGCAGAAGCTTTTTGAACCGTCGATTCCTGATCTGCGAGGGGTGCAGCGGAGAGAGTGGCTGCTACAAGGAGAGAAACAAAAGAAACTTTGATCATATGTATATCCTTATATTATTTTTATCATAATTATAACGGATTTAATATGGGCTTATTTTGACCTTCTCAATGTAAGTTAAGCTCTTCAGAATCGTCATACGGATCGAGGTGAATGAGCGAGTAGACGGTATTGTCGGGAAAGAGATTTTTAAATGCCAACTCGATTTTATCTCCCACCATATGGGCATCGTACAAAGATGTACTGATGCTGAAGACAACGTGAACGCTGATGTAAATTTCCGATCCCGATTGACGGGTACGCAGATCGTGATGACTGCTGATATCAAGCTGCGAATTGAGGATGGTGTTGATTTTGGCGACGCTTTGGGGATCGAGTGCGGCATCAAGAAGCATCATAATCCCCTCTTTGATGAGCGGGAAAGCGGAATAGAGCATATAAGCGCTGATGCCTATCCCCAGTATCGGGTCGATAATCGTATAATCGGTTAAAGAGATAAACGCAAGTGATGCCAAAACGGCGCCGTTGCTGAGAAGGTCGGTCTGGTAGTGCAGCGCATCTGCCTTGATTACCATATTTCCCGTTTTAGCGGCAACGAATTTTAAAAACAAAACCAATGCGGCGGTTATAACCAAAGAAGCGATCATGACGATCAAAGAAGCGTTGAGATGGGTGATAGTGCTTCCCTGCACCATTTTGGAAACGGCTTCGTAGAGGATAAAGAGTGCCGAAAGGGAGATGATGGTGCCTTCGATGACGGCTGCGAGAGGTTCGAGTTTACGACGTCCGAAATTGAATTTTTCGTCCGGTTCTTTGTCCGAGTTGTGCAAAGCGAAATAATTGAATGCTGAGACGACGAGATCGAGCAATGAGTCGATGGCAGAGGCCAGTACGGCTACGGAGCCGCTGATAACGCCTACCGTCAGTTTAAAGGCGACGAGGAGAAAGGCGACGGAACTGGAAACAAGGGTGGCTTTTTTTTCTATACGCATAGGGGGATTTTAGCGAAAGATGGCTAAAATTAACACTTATCAGTAAATGTCAAGGAGAGAAGAGTGGATTTAGAAGCGGTTCGTCGGGAACGCTCCGAATGGATGAAATGGAAGAATATCGCTCCGTTACGCGAAGCATTGGAAAAACTCCCTTCATTCGATGCGGCCGTAACATTAGGCAATACGGTCGAACTGAAAACCGAAGAACCGGTCGATATGGCGGAAGTGGAACGGATCGCTCGGATGATGATGCCGTGGCGAAAAGGGCCGTTCGACCTTTTCGGCCTATTTATTGATACGGAGTGGCGCTCAGACCTCAAATACAATTTTCTCCGTCCCCATTTCAATCTGCACGGAAAAAAAGTCGCCGATATCGGATGCAACAACGGCTATTATATGTTCCGTTTCCTCGAAGACACTCCGACCAAAGTGGTCGGATTTGACCCTTCCGCACTGTTTAAATCGCAATTCGATCTGATTAACCGTTTCGTCAAAAGCGACATCGTCTACGAACTCTTGGGAGTGGAACATCTGCCGTTTTACGAAGAGAAATTCGACGTCATTTTTTGTCTGGGAGTCCTGTACCACCGAAGCGATCCCGTAGCAATGCTGAAAAGTTTGCGTCAAGGGCTCGAAGAGGGGGGTGAAATCTATCTCGATACGTTTATCATCGAAGGAGACGAACCGTATGCGCTTTGTCCGAGCGAGAGCTATTCGAAGATAACGAACGTCTATTTCGTACCGACGCTTAAAGCGTTGGAAAATTGGTGTCTGCGTGCCGGATTCAAATCGTTTGAAGTGTTGGGAGCCGTGCGTACGACCTCGGATGAACAGCGTAAAACGGATTGGATCGAATCGCATAGCCTTGAAGATTTTCTCGATCCGGACGATAATAGCAAAACCATAGAGGGATATCCGGCACCGATACGCGGATATGTACGAATCAAAAAGGGGTAGTTTTGGCAAAAAGTCAACCGGAATCGATGGAAGAAGAGTCGATACAGATCGCGACCAATCAGCATACGGCACTCAATACGCATGAGCGGATCAATACGGTTTACAGCGGAGAAGTAGCTCAGCTTGATAGCGGGTATGCAAAGATCGTTTTGGAAACGACCGAAGTGATGCGAGCCGATGAGGTGGGATTGGTACACGGAGGATTTATCTTCAGTGCCGCCGATTTTGCGGCCATGGCGGCTGTCAATGAACCGAATGTGGTATTAGCCTCGTGCAACTGTTTGTTTTTGGCTCCTGTTAGGGTCGGAGACAGGGTAACGTTCGAAGCGACCGAACATCAAAAAGAGGGACGTAAACGCAATGTGACCGTTCGCGGATTCGTTCATGATATCAAAGTCTTCGAAGGGGAATTTAAAACCGTCGTAACCGAGCGCCACGTACTGCGCCTCGATTTGATGAAAAATGTCGAAGGGTGAGGCTAGATCATTCGTAGCCAATACTCTACGTTTCTTTGTTCCGCACGCACGGTGGTTGGATTTCCGTGCCCCGGATAGAGCGGTTTATCGATCGTCCATGTCGCAAACTTTTTGAGGCTTTGGCGCATCGCTTCACCGTCGGAATAGGGAAAATCCCACCGCCCGATGGAACCTTCAAACAAAAAATCTCCGCTGAATATCGCATCGCCGATCTCGATCATCGAACATCCCGGACAGTGGCCCGGAAAATGGTGAAATTTCACCTCGATCCCGCCGATTTCAAATACCTGATCCCCATCGACCGTAACATCGGGAGTGGAGGGGGGAAGTCCGGGCATCCATGTGCTGTTTTGCAACAGCATCACGTCCCCTTTCGGGGTATAGAGAGGAATCTCAAGCTTTTCTTGCAGAGCGCTGTTGCTCCAGACATGGTCGAAATGACCGTGGGTATTTAAAATGGCGATAGGATTTTGGACGTTTGCCATCACCCATTCGGTTGCCCCCATCCCCGGATCGATGATGATCTCTTTGCCGTCGATTTTTACGATATAACAGTTGGTTTGATAATCGCCCATCGCTCTTTTTAGGATTTCCATAAAGATACTCTTTTTTAGTCGGATTGTAGCATAAATGGGAGAGGGGCATTATCCTTTGCTATAATGCCCATATCTTAGACACTGAAGACGAGATAGCAATAATGGATCAGCCTAACCAACGATGAGGGGAAAGTGTGAGCAAACGATTTGATGAATGGAACGAGACTAAAAAAACGATTCATTCCAAAACACAATTAGCCCATTTCCGCGAACGTGAGATTTACGTCTCGACGATGGGGAGTAATGTCGGATTTGAACAAGATGGCAAAGGAGAAGACTTCATCCGTCCCGTTTTGGTTTTACGCAAATTTAGCAAACACAGTTTTATCGGTGTACCTCTAACCAGTGTAGTTAAAGAGGATATGTTTCACTATCCGTTTTCATTTATTGAGGGAAAAAAGAGCTACGCTATCCTCTCGCAAGTGCGGTTGTTTGATGCAAAACGGCTTGAACGTAAAATGGGAACGATCCAAGAAAACGATTTTAATGAGCTGAAAACGAGATTGAAAGAGTTGATGAAGTTATAAGTTGTTCCCCTTGGGTTGCCCCAAGAGTAGTCCCGAAGGAAATTTGTAGAGAAATTATAGCACAAATAATAAATATTTAGCGATTCAAAGACAAAAGCTAATCCATTATCCGATTGAAAACTTGACGTTGGATAGCTCTTCGGGCTTGTTTTTGTTCATATCGTATATCCCCTCGAAACTGTACGGAAACTGTCCGTTAAATTCTCCGATCCTTGCTCCGCTTGCCGTCGTCTCGGCATAATAGAAATCTTTGCCTCCGATGGTCAGTTTGGCATTCAGAAACGGCACATTACGGGTATCGCTTATGTGGACGGCGACGAAAACATGGTGGGAGACATAGACGAAACGGTAATCGATCCCCCGCTCATTCAGCAGTGAAGCGAAGAGGTTTGATTTGTCGTCGCAGTCTCCCCAATTGCTTTTGACGACGGTGAGGGCATTTCTACTCGTGTAGTCGGTGCGGTAGGGGATGGCGGTGACGTAGTCGAAGAGCTTTTGGGCTTCGCATCCGTCATCGCGGTTGCATCCTTGGGTCAGCTGTTCGGCGAGAGGGGCGAGTTCCCCCGCACGCGCCAGATTGGTTTTGATCACCATACCGTTTAGCTCGATAACCCCTCGCTCATAAAGGCTTACAAATTGCGGAGAATTTTCAGGGTGATAGGCTCGAAGATCGCGCGTCTCGATCCATGTTATAGACATCCCTATGTAGGTGAATATTCCCACGACGCTCCCCACGCCGATAATCGACATAAAACCGGCTTTGGAGGTTTGGACCGAGCGTGTGGAAGCGGTTTTAGCCGATTTGAGAATTTCACGGTATACCGCTAAAGCGATGACGAGAACGATCGCGATTTTTAGCCACAGATCCATAGTGCCTCTTTGTCGCTTCGTTTCATCCGTTTGATCGCGCGTTCCCGTTTCAATGCCGTACTTTTATCGGGATGAGACTCCTGATACATCAACGTGACGGGACGGCGGTAGCGGGTATATTTCGCCCCTTTGTCGGATGTGTTGTGCTCATGTACTCTTTTATCGATGTCTAGAGCAATCCCCGTATAGTAGGTATCGTCGCTGCATTTGAGGATATAGAGGCTGTAGGCTTTTGCGGACGGTTTCATGCAAAAGAGTATAGCAAAGATAACGATCGGGATGGAACACGAGGAGGGTATAATAATACGCATGGAACTCTACAGCACATTAGAAAATATATTGAATGCTCCCGATCCGCGGGGGAAAATTGCTCTTTTTAGAGATTTTTACGCACATTACCGCCGTGGTGAGATGACCCGCGACGCGACTACCTCGCCCATTGTGTTTGCCGCCCCGTCCTATCATGGATTTTGTACCGTGATCGATCCTAAAGAGGTCCCCAGACGTACCAAGCTGAACACTCCCCACGGCCAGACGCTGCTGCTGCATGCGATCGCCCATATCGAATACAGTGCGATCGATCTCGCTCTCGATGCGGTATACCGTTTTCGTGATTTGGGGGCGGAGTTCGAATCGGACTGGCTGAGCGTCGCAGATGATGAGATACGTCATTTCGAGATGATCGAAGGGTTGCTCAGAGAGCTGGGGAGTTTTTACGGAGCCTATCCGGTGCATGACGCACTCTTCGAGGCTTCGCAGCGTACGTTGGAACTGATCGAGAGGATGGCGGTGGTGCCGCGTTATCTCGAAGCCAACGGACTCGATGCCACGCCGCAGATACTTCGCAAGCTCGAACCGTTTCGTCAAGATCCTATGATCGTAAAAATCATGGATGCGCTACACGTGATTCTGGACGAAGAGATCGATCATGTCCGAAAAGGGGACCGTTGGTTCGAAGAGGGGTATAGACGTGAGGGAAAAGATACCGAACTCTATTTTGATATTATTGAAAAATATTATCCCCAAAGTTTTCCCCGCAAGGTTTCGGTCAATTGTGACGCCCGCAAAGAGGCGGGATTTTCGGAGGGTGAACTCTCGCGAATCAGTTCGAATATATGTTGATGCTTCGTTACCGAAATAAGTTATAATACAAATTGTTAATATGAAAATAAGGTTCAAGAGTGGGAAAATACGCGCTGATCAGCCGGTATCTAAGCGAGTTTATCAGTCAGGAAATCCGTAAAACAGGACTTAAAAAAGTCGTTGTCGGATTGAGCGGCGGGATAGATTCGGCGGTAGCGGCCGTATTGGCGAGCCGTGCATTCGGAGATGACCTGCTGTGCGTCAAAATGCCTTCGCACTACTCGTCGCAAAGTTCTCTGGACGATGCGGACACATTGTGCGAAGCGTTCGGATTGCGTTCTGAAACCTGCAGCATCGAACCGATGCTGCGGGCGTATGAAACTCCGGAAATGTCGGCGTTGCGGGTCGGGAACCTCTCGGCACGGTTACGAATGGTAACATTGTTCGATATTTCGGCGCGTGAGGGGGCTTTAGTCCTCGGAACCAGTAATAAAAGCGAACTGATGCTGGGATACGGGACGTTGTACGGGGATTTGGCAAGCGCGCTCAATCCGATCGGCGATTTGTATAAAACCGAAGTGTTTGAGTTGGCAAGGTATTTGGAAATTCCCGACTGTATCGTTTCCAAACCCCCTTCGGCGGATTTGTGGGCCGGACAGAGCGATGAGGCGGAAATCGGTTATCCGTATGCCGATCTCGATCGTGTGTTAAAACGTTACGTAGAAGAGCGTCACACACGCGAAGAGATGGTAGCCGGTGGCGAAAATCCAAAATTAGTCGATATGATCATCGAACGAATCTATAAAAATCAGTTCAAACGGAAAATGCCGTTAATCGCAAAATTGACCTCCAGAACGGTCAATCATGATTTTAATTATCCCAGAGATATTACCCTATGAATAAGGAAGTGCAAATGAGTATCCCATTTTATCGTGTCGAAGTCGGTGGAGACGAACGTGAAAAAATTGATGAAGTGTTTGACGGGGAAGCTCCTAATATCATCGAAGATTTGGAAGCGGCATTCGAATCGTATATCGGCGCTTCGTATGCATTGGCGGCATCAAACGGAACGGCAGCGTTGCATTTGGCGATGCTGGCGATCGATCTGAAACGGGGAGACAAAGTTATCTGTTCGATCAACGCCTATCCGTCCGTACCGGAAGTTGTCCGCCATTTCGATGCCGAACCGATTTTTATCGATATCAATCCCGATACGTTTACGATCGATTTGGATAAACTTGAGAGTTATCTGCATGAAAACAAGTCGAAAAAACTCAAAGCGGTGATTGTTTCGCATATCGCGGGACAAAGCGTCGAGCTCGATCGTTTGTACGAGATCGCCAAACTCTACGATGTAAAAATCGTCGAAGACGCGTCCGATGCTCTGGGTGCGACTTATAACGGGAAAAAGATCGGTTCGACGGGAGCGGATATCACCTGTTTCGACTTCAGCCCCCATTTGCGCCGCAATGTCTGCAACGGCGGAATGCTCGTATGCGATGACGAAGAGATCATGGAACGGGCAAAATTGCTGCGCCACCATGCGATGACGATCGATGACGAAGGCTTGGGGTATATCTATGACGTGACCGACATCGGAAGCCAATACATGATGAGCCCGCTCGATGCGGCGACGATTTTGGTTCAGTTGGAAAAACAAGATGAGATCATCGAGCGTCAAAGGGAAATCGCAGAGGTATTCAATGAACGCCTCAAAGAGGCTCCTCATATCAAACTGCCGATTGCGAACGAAGAACATCCGTATTCTTTGTACATTATCAAGGTAGATAAAAACCGTGACTCCTTCGCCCGCGAACTGGCATCACGAGGGATCGAGTGCGGACTGCATTATATTCCTCTGCATTTGCTGAGCTATTATAAAGCGAAATATTCGTTGCGGGTCAACGACTTTCCGATTGCGTTGCGCAATTACCAACAAGTCCTCTCGATTCCGAATTATGCCGCATTGAGCGATGATGATGTCGAAGAGATTTGTGATGCAATCTTGGATGTAGCTTCGACACGGGTTTGAAACGTTTCTGGATAACATGGGGCGAACGGTATCTTTATCGCCCCTCTTTTGTCCAAAAAATCCTCTCCTGGCTCCTTTTGCCGCTCAGCGGCCTCTATTGTCTGATCGCCTACCTGCGGTACCGCCGAACTACCCCTAAAACATTCCCTATCCCGATCGTGAGCGTCGGAAATCTGACGGTCGGGGGGAGTGGAAAAACGCCCGTCGTCATCGAGTTGGCAAAACGTTTTGAAAAATCGGCAATCGTCTTGCGCGGATACGGACGTCGCAGCCGCGGCATGGTAGTAGTCAAAGACAAAGCGACGATTCTGTGCGACGTCGTCCAAAGCGGTGATGAAGCGATGCTCTATGCCCATGCTCTTTCCAATACGACGGTCATTGTCAGCGAAATCCGTGAACGGGGAATCGCCGAAGCGGCATCGATGGGATGCGAAGTGGTCTTTTTGGATGACGGATACGGAAAACACTCTATTCAAAAACTGGATTTGGTGATCGATGTCGCGACACCGAATCGTTTTTGTCTCCCCTCCGGTCCATACCGCGAGAAACTGTGGTCGGGGAAAAAAGCGGTTCATCTTCGTGAGGGAGAGACATTTTCCCGCCGTGTCACGATTATCGATCCGACCGATAAAATGGTGCTCGTTACCGCTATCGCCAGACCCGAGCGTTTGGATCCCTTTTTACCGGATGTCATCGAGAAAGTCTATTTCGAAGATCACCATTTTTTTACCCAGGGAGAATTGGAAGGGATTCTCGAACGTACGGGAGCGACGAGTCTCTTGGTAACTCAGAAAGACTTGGTTAAAATAGCGCCTTTTAATCTCAGCGTCTCCGTCATGGACCTCTCATTGGAACTGGATGAAGCGTTGATATCACTTGTAAAGGATTATGTGCATGCAGCGCAAAATTGATACCGTAAAAACGTTGATGGACGCGATGCCGTTCATCAAAGAATTCCGTGACGAGATCGTCGTGATCAAATACGGCGGTTCGGCACAAAGTTCGGATGAACTCAAAGCGAAATTTGCCCAGGATATCGTTTTGTTGCACCTCGTCGGTGTAAAGGTCGTCATCGTTCACGGAGGGGGAAGCCGTATCAGTCAGCTTTTGAGCGATTTGAAAATACCGACGGAATTCATCGACGGCGAACGGGTCAGTACCCCTGACGTCATGCGGATCGTCGAGATGGTACTCAGCGGTGAAATCAACAAAGAGATCACATCGTTGTTGAACTCTTACGGGGCAAAAGCGATCGGTATCAGCGGAAAAGATGCCCATTTTCTAAAAGCTAAACCGAAAGACGAAGCGAAATTCGGTTTGACGGGACGGGTAGAAAACGTCAAATCCGAAGTGATCCATAATCTATTGCGCGAAGGGTTTATCCCCGTTATCGCTCCGATCGGTGCGGATGCCGTCGTCGGACATCCGGGATATAACATCAATGCCGATCTTGCGGCATCGGCGATTGCCGGTGCGATCGGCGCGTGCAAAGTGATTTTTATGACCGATACATCAGGAGTGTTGAATAAGGATAAAGAGCTTCTTTCAACATTGACCGAAGCCGAAGTGGAAGGGCTAAAAGCAGATGGAACGATCCACGGCGGGATGGTACCGAAAGTGGATGCGTGTCTCGAAGCGGTCGATAACGGAGTTAAAAAAGCCCATATCATCGACGGGCGGATCGAACATGCGATCTTGCTTGAACTCTTCACTTCCGAAGGGGTGGGGACAGAAATCACCCTCTAAGCAAGTCGTGAGAGCGGCTTTGCTATAATCGCACAAAATTTTTAAAAGTGGCATGATGAAATTTATAGAAACACGCGGAAATGACGGAATCCATTCTCAGGAGATCACCTTTTCAGAGGCGATTTTAAGCCCTATCGCTTCGTTCGGCGGGTTGTACGTCCCTAAAGCGCTTCCAGAACTCGGCGAAGCATTTTTGACCAAACATTTGAACTCATCGTATAAAGTATTGGCAAAAGATATGCTGATGACGTTAGGGATCGATATCGAAGAGAGCGTTATCGACGAAGCGTTGGCGCTGTACGACAAATTTGACGATCCGACCAATCCGGTTCCGGTCGTAAAAGTGCGTGACGATCTGTATGTCAGCGAACTTTATCACGGTCCTACCCGGGCGTTTAAAGATATGGCGCTTCAACCTTTCGGAATTGTTCTTTCATCGATTGCCCAAAAAAGAGGAGAGGAATATCTGATCCTCGCCGCGACGAGCGGAGATACCGGTCCTGCGGCTTTGGAAACATTCAAAAACCGCCCGAACGTACGTGTCGCCTGTCTCTATCCTGACGGAGGAACGTCGGATGTACAGCGTTTGCAAATGGTCACCGAAGATGCGGCCAATCTGAAAGTCATCGGAATCAAAGGGGATTTTGACGATGCGCAAAGCGCTCTTAAACGCCTTTTGAGTTCTCCGACATTCAACGATGCGCTGAAAGCGAAAAAAATCTCCCTCTCCGCTGCCAATTCGGTCAATTTCGGACGGATCATTTTCCAGATCGTCTACCATATCCACAGTTATCTTGAACTGGTACGCCAAAACGTGATCCAAGTGGGTGAAAAAGTTTATCTGGATGTTCCGAGCGGAAATTTCGGAAACGCTTTGGGCGGATTTTATGCGATGAAGATGGGGCTTCCGGTCGAGAAGATCATCATTGCATCCAATGAAAACAACGTCCTAACCCGTCTTATCAATACGGGCCGTTACGATTTACGCGGCGAAAGTGTCGTAGCGACGACATCACCGGCGATGGATATTTTGATATCGAGCAACGTCGAGCGGATTTTATACGACTTTTTCGGCGCAGAGCGGACCAAAGAGCTGATGAGTGCGCTGGAAAGCAACCGTTTTTACGCACTGAGCGATGATGAAACGATGAAGCTACAAAAAGTATTTGCCGCCGATTATTGTAACGGTGCGGAAGGCAAAGGGTATATCAAAGAAGCATTCGATCACGGATATCTAATGGACCCGCATACGGCGACCTGTTTCAAAGCGTTTGATTGCTGTGCGACGCAGAAAATCAAAACGATTGTCTATTCGACGGCTGAATGGACGAAATTTTCTCCTACTATCGCAAATGCGTTGAGCGGAGAAGTTGATTCTCGCGATCTGGATGCACTTGAGTCGATCTCTAAAACGGCAAAAATGCCGATACCGAACATGATTAAAGAGTTGTTTTCCAAACCGATTGCTCAACCGGTCGTCATCGAGAAAGAAGATATCGAAAAAGAGATTTTGTCGTTTCTGTAAAATGATCTCGCCCCCGCTAGGAGGGAGATTATTTACTGCCGTTGCGATGCATCGGATGCTGATAGTCGGTTTTTTCACATCCGCCGAGCATCATGACCGAACTCAACGAAAGCAAAAGTGTCATAAGCGTTACTTTCATCCTTTTTACCCCCTTTCATTCATTTCGTCGTTTTTCTTCAAAGACATACCCGTCTCCATCAGTTTGAGTTCCTGATCTCCTCCCAGAAGGATTTTATCGGAGGTTTTGAGCTTAGAGGCTTTAGGTTTTTTAGGATAATCGATCCGTGATAGAATGTACTTAATGCAATTAATACGGGCTTTTTTCTTGCTGTCGGAACGGATTATGATCCACGGTGCATGCTCGGTATGCGAAGCGAGGAGCATCGAATATTTGGCGATCGTATACTTATCCCACATCTCTTGGGATTTGGCATCGACGGGAGAGAGTTTGAACTGTTTCAACGGATCGGTTTTGCGCTCTTTAAACCGTAGCGCCTGCTCGTTTTTGGAGACGGAGAAATAGAATTTATAGAGGACGATTCCGGAATT
>NZ_CALDDG010000002.1 GCF_937936435.1 uncultured Sulfuricurvum sp.
GGACGGGAATTATAGGGGAAAATATCAAAGATGTCAAGAGGTTTTCGAAAGAAATTGTACTTTTTGTTAAAAAAGTTTTTTCTCCTCCTTTTATAGATTTCAAAAAGTAACTTAATACCCCGATTTTCATCATTTAAAACCGTGATTTATCTTTCTAACCAAATCAATGGTTAATGAAAGTAATGTATAATCACTCTCATAAATTACCTTATAAAGGAAGAAGCTATGGCTTTATATGATCGCGAATACGCACGAGAAGGTGCTTTTGGTTACGAGAGCGCGTACCGAGACGAAGCGCAGATCGTTACATTTGTAAAAGATACCTATAAATTGTTTGCGGCTTCAATGCTCGCCGGCGGTGTAGGTGCTTATGTCGGTATGCCCTTTGCAGGTGTTGTAGCGGCCAATTACTGGTGGATTGCCATTCCATGGATGCTCTTTGGAATGTTCGGTCTTCAAATGATTAAAAACAAACCGGGCGTGAATATGATCGGCTTGTTCGCGTTTACCTTTGCGAGCGGTGTCATCATCACTCCGCTTCTAAGCCATATCCTCGGAATGGCAGGCGGAGCGACCATTGTCGGAAATGCATTTTTTATGACGGCGGCATTGTTCGGCGGCCTAAGTTTTTTTGCCATTAAAAGTGCAAAAGACTTTACTACTTGGACAAAACCGATCGTTATCGCTTTCTTTATTATTATGGCGGTATCGTTGATCAACGTCTTTTTCTTGAAAAGTCCGATGCTATATGTAGCTATTCAGGCAATCTTTTTGCTTGTAATCAGTATCATGGTATTAATTGATACTCAAAATGTTATCCGCGGCGCATACGAAACACCAATGGACGGTGCAATTGCGCTCTATTTGGATTTCTTTAACCTTTTCATCACATTGCTTCAACTCTTCGGAATCTTCGGCAACAGTGACGACTAAACCATTTCCTCCGGAGCTTCTCCGGGTGGTCGATGCTAATCTCAACCGTCTCAAAGAAGGTATCCGTGTGATTGAGGATATAGCGCGCTATGTTCACAATGACAAGGATCTCGCCGCTTCGCTCAAAAGTCTCCGTCATCAATGCCGTATCGAACCGCTCGAACCATTACTCTCTTCTCGTGACAGTATTAACGACGTATTGCGTCCTACAACAACAAGCGAAATGAACCGCACCGATCTGCGCTCTATATTAATAGCAAATTATAAACGGGGACAAGAGTCTTCACGGGTTTTGGAAGAACTTTATAAAATAGTAGAGCCTGTATTGAGCGAGCGATTCAAACAGATCCGCTACGAGCTCTATACATTAGAAAAAAGAAACCTATTATCTGATTTGAACGACTAAGGCATTAAAGTTTGCTTCTATCGAGGCAGAATTTTTAATGACGACACTCGCCGTCATGACAATGGGTTTGTCTTTCGACATATTCATCGGAAATCTGAAGATTGGTACACGAATCAAGCAATCCATACAGTTCCATATCCGCTCCCGTAATATGACGGACAATATTTCCATCCCCGTCTATAAAAACAAACATCTCGTATTTATGCTCATTTTTCTTTATATGATGCGAAAAAATGACATATTCGGCTTTTTCAAGTTCAGGAAAATTATTACATGAAGCAATGTATTTTTCACACTCTTTGTTTATTTTTTTAATCTCCAGAAATTCTGATTGTATAGCATCTCGAAGGACAGGCATCAAATTTGGGATAACATCTTTTAGATTTGCATATTTTTCAATTCCTACCATGACTGTCTCCTTTGTTTTTATCTTGTAGCTGGATAGTATACCTCTTTAACTCAAAAAGATATACTGCTTTTCATTTAACATACTACTATAAATATGCGTTCAAATTTATCTTTTGATCCTCTACGTTTATACAGGTATAGCCCGACAACATCGACCGAATAAATTTTATACGGATTTAGACATTATAAATACAACCTCAAATTCGAGGTAATTCAGCGGATACATTTCCATCAGCCGTTTCATCCGTCCTACATCCAGCAGCCGACGCCCTCCGCTCACCCCGCTGCGCTTGATATAGCGAAACATCTCTCGAACCGAATCAAATTCTAATGTCGTGTGCAACACTTCAAACCGTGCATCCAAATGATGTTCGGCAATACTTATCACCTCTTCACTCGAGCGCAACAGCGGAGCGACATCGGCACATTCATGCAGGGTTTTAAACGTCCCCGCAGTGAAAACAGCCAACGAATAAGGGGTGTTAAAGCGGGCAATATTGCTCAAAACGGCTCCAAGATCATCCGCCCACTGCAATGCCGATGCCGAATAGATATGATCGAACGGCTCATCTTTCAGCGTATCGAATAATGTCGGATCGTTAAAGTCCCCCAAAATCAGTTCTACATTCGGCGACCGAGGGTGATACTCCAACATCGAGGCGGAAAAATCAATGCCGACGTAACGCTCGATTTCCCAATCGATCAATGAGTAAAGGGTCCCGTTTCCGCACCCCAGATCCAAGATACGTCTCGGACGATCTACCGTCGAGTCAACCAGTTTTTTGGCAACAAGACGCTGAATAACGTTGCGGCTGCCGTATTCGGCAGCGTATCGCGAAAATTCATGACACGCATTGCTCATCGACGGTTCACCGCCAATGCGATGACAAAGATGACTAGCAGACACAGCACTATTGCCGCACCGCTTGGGAGGGCGAAAATATAGGAGCCTATCAGTCCGATCACAACCGAGAGAAGTGCAATCAGTGCGGAGAGGATCGTCGTTTTAAAAAATCCCATCCCGAAACGGATCGCGGCCACCGGAGGGATTACCATCAATGCCCCGATCAGCAAGGTCCCGACAACGCGGATGGAGAGGGCGATGATGATTGCTATGACACTGACAAGCATGAAGTTGAGCAACGTTACCCGAATTCCTCCGGCACGTGCCACCTCTTCGTCAAAAGCGATGAAATAGAGCTCTTTAAAAAAAATCAGTAACAACGCCATCGCCAACGACCCGAATACCCCCATCACCCATAAATCTTCGTTACTCACCGAGAGGATCGAACCGAACAGGTAACTAAATAACGAGGCGTTAAACGATCCCGCCAATGAGACGATCACAATCGCAAGTGCGAGCGAACCCGACAGGAAGATCGCTAATATCGAATCCGAATACATGCCGTGGACACTGCGCAAATATTCGATGAGCCATGAAGCGACAAGCGAGGCCGCTACTGCCATCCACAACGGACTTAAACCGAACAACAGCCCTAAAGAGACTCCGACCAAGGAAACATGCGCCAGCGTTTCGCTCAAAAGCGAATAACGGCGCAACACGATAAACGATCCGCTGAGCGACGCCAAAAGGGCAATCATCAAACCGGCGATAAACGCACGCTGCATAAAAGGGTAATCAAACATTTCCATCTTATTCTATCCCCTTAATGGTTATGCGATACGACATGCGCCGGAGTACCGTAGAGACGGCTCATCTCGTCGCATCGGATCATTTCGGCCGGATTTTGGGAGACAAGGACCGTTTGGTTGATGAATAAAACGCTGGTGATGTCTTCGGCAATAACCCCGACATCGTGAGTAATAAAGAGAATAGACATTTTTTTCGTCCGGTTAAGATTGCGCAAAAGTTCATAAAAACGGTGCTGCGATTCGACATCGACTCCCGTATTGGGCTCATCGACGATCAAAACATCGGGGTTTGAAGCCAAAGCGCGTGCGATCATCACCCGTTGACGCTGTCCGCCGGAAAGATTACCGATAAGACGGTCTGACAAATCGCCGACTCCCATCAACTCCATCGCTTCAAGAATCGCAGCTTTGTCCTCGGCACTTTCAAATCCTAAAATTCCGCGCCCCGCATACCGTCCCATCGCGACAACCTCTCTGACCGTCGCCGGAAATGCCGTGTCGACCAATGCCGAACGTTGCGGTACATATCCGATTCGATTCCATGCCCGAAATCGTTTTTGCGTCGTTCCGAAAAGCTTGATCTCTCCCGATGAAGGTTTTTCCAATCCGAGCAAAAGACGAACCAACGTCGTTTTACCTCCACCGTTCGGGCCGATAATAGCACAATACTCCCCCGGTAAAATCCGAAAAGTCGCCTCTTTGATTACGGGATTTCCCTGTCGTTCAAAGCTGAGCTTGTTAACCTCGAATAAAGGGGGAGAAAATTTCAATGACACTCCAGCGCTTCTCTGAGTTTTGCAAGATTCTCTTGCATGATCGAGAGATAAGTTTGATGCGATTTTAACTCATCTTCACTGATATTCTCCAGCGGTTGCATGGACTCGGCATTGACGCCCGCTTCTTTGGCAATCGTCTGGGCGACATTGTCATTAACCAGTTCTTCAAAGAAGATCGTTTTTATCCCATGTTTTTTGACTAAATCGATAATCTCAGCGATGGTTTTTGCGCTCGGTTGTTCATCGGTCGAGAGTCCTATGACGGAGATATCTTCAAGATGATTGGCATGGGCAAGATAACCGAAAGCGTCATGATTAGAGACAAGCATGCGATTTTTACACTCGGATAATCCCGCCGTGTAGTCCGATTTCAGTTTTTGCAACTGTTTAATATAGTTGTCCGCATTTTGATGAAATACCTCTGCTTTCAAAGGAAGAATTTTCGAGAATTCATCATCAAACGTTTGCGTCATTTTGATCATGTTGTCGATATCGAGCCAATAATGCGGATCGTATTCTCCATGATGATGAGTTTCCTCTCCTTCAGCCTCGGCAGTGTGTCCACCGTGTTCATGTTCTTCTTCACTTTTCATCAATATGACATGTCGGCTCATATCGACGCTCTGCGTTGTGCCGGAAAGGGCATTTTTAAGGTTCTCGGCCCAGCTCTCAAATCCCGCTCCGTTATATACGAACAGTGCCGATTTGGAGATTTCGGCGACTTGAGCTGGATTAGGAGAAAACATATGCGCATCGCTCCCCAACGGAATAATAGAACGGACATCGATCGCATCGCCTGAAACTGCCTGAGCCGCTTCCAAAAGAGCATAGGTACTTACCGATACAATCGGTTTAGTCTCGCCGTATATTTGTTTTTTCTGCGGCTGCGGAGAAAAAAAAGTGATCCCGATTACGATTGCGGCGATCACACCGCCAAATACTATAAGCCGTTTTGTATCCATTGTTCAGCTTCCTCAATATAAAAATCGGGTATCATTCTAATGCAACTTAGTTGCAATAAACCTTAAAGTTAAGAAGTATTATCAAAATGAACCTTGATGAAAAAATAACGCTCAACGGATTTCGGCTGACCGCTCCGCGCAAAAAGATTCTCTCGATCCTGGGAGCGCAGCACCACCCTATCAGCTTTGAAGAGTATACCCTCATCGATCCCGCTATCGACAAAAGCACTTTTTACCGGACCATGCAGGCATTTGAAAAGGCCGATATCATCCACGGCATCGAATCGGATGAGGGCAAACGCTATTTTGAACTCTCCGAAAATGTCCATCCTCATTTCATTTGCCAGTCGTGCCGTACAATCGTCTGCTTAAGCCCCCAACCGATTATTTCACCTGATGGCTACATCATTGATTCCGTCGTGTATAAAGGGAAATGCCCCGAATGTTCTTCATCATGAATAGAAAAAATAGTAAGCTACCGCCGAAACGACGATAGCCGTCGCATACGCCAGTTTTTTTCTCGCGGTACATTTATGACACATCTCTCCATCCTTCTGCTTTCACTCAACGGATTCTAGTCTCTCTTGTTTTAAAGGAGGCTTCATTCCCCTCTTATCAACACTGTGCTATAATCGCGAACTTTTTATACTATTAAGGATTAACATGACAGGTATACTGCTCATCGTGCAGATCGCTTTGGTCGTTATGATCACCATCGCGGTACTGCTCCAAAAAAGCTCTAGCATCGGCTTGGGTGCTTATAGCGGCTCGAATGAATCGGTATTCGGGGCTAAAGGTCCGGGAAGCTTTTTAGCGAAAGTAACTTTTTTCCTCGGATTTGTTTTCGTCGTCAATACTATCGCTTTGGGCTATTTTTATGCTCAACAAAAAAATGCTTCGGTAGTCGATGCAATGGTTGAAAAAACCGATGTCGCCGCGCCGACAATCAATATCGTAAACGACACTAACACCACTAAATAAAGCAAGGGAGAATTTCATGCTAAACGAAGTGTATCAATTTTGTGAAGAAAAAATGCAAGGGAGTATTGATCATATGATCAGTAATTTCCGCACTCTTCGCACTGGAAAAGTAACGACCAAAATCCTCGATAACGTCCGTGTAGAGAGCTATGGTTCTCTCGTGCCGTTAGATCAGGCAGCCAGCGTTTTGGCGACCGATGCAACAACAATCACGATCAGCCCATGGGACAAATCGATGCTCAGCGTCATCGAAAAAGCGATCATGAAAGCCGATATCGGGGTCAATCCGAACAACAACGGAACCGACGTCAAGCTTTTCTTCCCTCCGATGACGATCGAACAACGCCAAGATACCGTTAAAAAAGCCAAAGGGATGGCAGAAGATGCCAAAGTCGGTGTTCGAAACGACCGTAAAAAAGCAAACGATAAAATCAAAGTACTCGAAAAAGACAAACTGGTAACACAGGATGAGTCGAAGGGTGCCCAGGATAAAGTCCAAAAAATCACCGACAAATACATCTCTAAAATCGAAGAATTGCTCAAAAACAAAGAGCAAGACATCATGACGGTCTAACTCTATGGATATCAAAGCTATCTATATGAATGCGAATGCCATGCTTGAAGGGCATTTCAAACTCAGCTCCGGCAACCATTCGCAATACTATCTCCAATCGGCAAAAGTTCTCGAAGATCCGAAAACGGCAAAACTCCTTGCCGATGCACTCGCGGCGAAAATTCAGGAGAACGGTATCGCCATCGATACCGTATGTGCTCCGGCTCTGGGCGGTCTAATCGCAGGGTTTGCCCTTGCAACCGCATTGGACAAACGCTCAATCTTTGCAGAACGGGTTAACGGCGAAATGCAAATCCGCCGCGGATTCGAGATCACTCCGGGTGAAAAAGTCCTCATCTGCGAAGACATCATCACTACCGGCGGTTCCGCGATGGAAGCGGCCAAAGCGATCGAAGCTCTCGGCGGAGAAGTAGTCGCATTTGCCGCACTGGCAAACCGCGGTTTCTGTAAACGCGACGGAAGCACTCTGGAGCGTAAGACCAATTGTGCATTGCCATCCGACAAACCTTTGTTTGCATTGGCCGATTTTGACTTCGAGATGTATGCACCGGAGAGTTGTCCGCTATGTGCAGACGGTTCCGAAGCGATCAAACCGGGTTCACGGGGAAATTAATCCATGTCTGCGAATCCTGAGAAGTTTAAAGTCGATATGGAGCATCTGCAAAAGGTGCAACGTACGCTTCGAAAAGCGGGCAATATTTTCCCGAACGAAAAAGAGCTGGTAGCCACCCTCGAAGAGCTTATCATCAAAGCCCAGGACGATAATTCGCTGAATACCTATTATCATATGGCGCAATATCTTAAACAACGGCTCAAAGAGTTGAAATCCCATCTGGAAAACCCTCTTGAAGCCGTCGATACCGCCATCGAGGATTTGGATTGGTCTATCCGCTATCTCCAGTGGCTCGTTAGCGAGCAACCGAAAGAAGCTTAAATTTTACATTGAAGCGCTTCCCCGACAAGGGTACGCGCGACCTCTTTTTTCCCATCGACCGTAACGGCGATAGGTAGATCGGAAAGAGCCTCTTTCTCTTCGAGGCTGACTACTTTTACAACCAATTTAACCTGTTTCGTATGCTTCAATATCGCTTCGCAAATCAGCCGTTTTTTCTCTAAATTATCCAAGGTTACAATGACACCTGCCGCCGTATCCAGACATAATAGATCTAGAATAGAAGGTTTCGCCATATCTCCGTAATAGGCTTCCTCACCCTCTTTCAACGCTTCCTGGACATGTTTGTAACTGTTATCGATAATAACGTATTGAATTCCGTGCTCGCGTAAATCTTTTGCGACAAACTTTCCGACGATGCTGTATCCGCAAACAATAAAATGGTTCTGTCGTACCGAGAGAGAACTAAAATCATCCGTAGAACCCGGTTCTTTGAAAAAAAGTTTTGTCACCCATTCGATCCGCTGCAAAATAAACGGGGTCAAAATCAACGATAAGACGACCGTCAATACCAACGTCTGCGATACCTGCTCATTCATCAGTTTATGGTTCCCTGCCAACGCGAAAATCGCAAAAGAAAACTCCCCGACCTGCGCTAATGCCATCGCCGTCTTCATCGCTGTTTTAACTTTGGTTGCGATACGGATAATCCAGAAAATAATAGCCGCTTTGATCATCAATATACCGATCAGAAGAGCAAATATTTCTCCGTAATGGTGCACAAAGAAAGCCAAATCGATCTTCATCCCGACCGTTACGAAAAACGTACCGAGCAACAAGTCTTTAAACGGAGCGATATCCGATTCGACTTTATGATGGTATTTCGTTTCGGCAATAATCATCCCGGCGATAAACGCTCCTAGCGAATAAGTAAATCCGAATCCGTGCGCAAGCAGCGAAGCACCGACGACAATCACCAATACCGATCCCATAAAAAGTTCTTCGACGTTGGACCGGGACGAAAAATGGAGCAGCCACGTCATCGCGCGCTTTCCGATGACAAACAACAAACTGACGATCATCACGGCACTGATGGCGGTGTTTTCGAGAACCTGCTGGAAATCTTCGCCGTCCGAACTCATAAAACCGATCAAAAGGAGAATCGGAATAACCGCGATATCCTGAAAAATCAAAATCCCCATCGCACTTTGTCCGTAGGGACGATGAATCTCTTTGGTCGCTTTGAGATGACTCAATACGACTGCCGTCGACGAGAGCGAGAGGGCCATCGCAATAATGATCGACGAGGAGACCTGTATTGCGAACAGATTATGGGCTAAATAATAAAACAAGACGGCGGAGACGACGACTTGCAGCAGTCCGTTGACAAAGACATCGCGTTTCATCGTCCCCAAACGCTGCAGCGACATCTCAAGCCCGATCGTAAACATCAGAAAAACAACCCCGAATTCCGCGATCAGCTCCAACGTATGCGAATCGGCCAAATGGCGCAGATCAAACAGATACGAAACCGCCACTCCGGTCAAAATATATCCGATAATCTGGGAGACGCCGAATTGTTTTAAAATAAGATTGACGATGACGGAGACTCCCAACGCCATTGTCACATAGTAGAGTGCTGATTCCACCGATTTCCTTTACATCACAAACCTATTACCGACCGCTTCTGCAATTGCCGAATCTTCGGATATTCAAATCCGCTATGACAACACACTATTTTTGCTTTCAAAGTAGCTTTTTATAAGTCTTAAAAGTATATAATACGTTCCTTAAGAAGAGCGGCAATTTGTCGACGTTTTGGATCATCACGACCCATTTAACCCCATCGTAAAAACGCTAAGAGCTAAGGAATGATTCAATGACCAAATATATTTTTGTAACCGGCGGAGTTCTGAGTTCACTCGGAAAAGGGATTACGGCAGCCAGTATCGGCGCACTTCTCAAACACTCCGGAAAACAAGTCGGAATGCTCAAAATCGATCCGTATATCAACGTCGACCCCGGAACCATGAGTCCACTTGAGCACGGCGAGGTATTCGTTACCAAAGACGGCGCCGAAACCGACCTCGACATCGGTAACTACGAACGATTCCTCGATGCTTCATTTCTCCGTACCAGCAACTTCACGACGGGACAGGTTTACAGCAGTGTTATCGAACGCGAGCGCAGCGGAGGATATCTGGGTCAAACGATCCAAGTCGTCCCCCACATCGTCGGCGAAATCGTCGATCGGATCAAAAAAGCGGGAGAAGGGCATGAGATCCTCGTCGTCGAACTCGGCGGCACCGTCGGTGATATCGAAGGGTTGCCGTATATGGAGGCGATCCGCATGATGAAACATGACGACGAGGTTGAGGGGACGTTCTTTATCCACGTAACCCTGATCCCGTTTATCAAAGCGGCAGGCGAACATAAAAGCAAACCGACTCAGCATTCGGTTCAGGAACTCCGCCGTATCGGAATCACACCTCAGATGATTATCGCCCGTAGCGAAGAGCGCCTACCGAAAACCTTTAAGAAAAAATTGGCACTCGCTTGCGATGTCAGCAGTGACAGCATCATCGAAGCGATGGACGAGCAGACGATTTATGCGGTTCCGCTCAGTTTCATGCAGCAAAATATTTTGGCTCCGATTGCCAAAGAACTCGAACTCGGCGAACTCAAACCCGACATGGAGCAATGGGATTCGTTGGTTAAAAAAATCGTTTCGCCAAAACATCATGTCACGATCGGTTTCGTCGGCAAATATCTGGAACTCAAAGAGTCGTATAAATCGTTGATCGAAGCGCTGATCCATTCGGGTGCGCATCTCGATACCCGTGTCGCGATACACTGGGTAGACAGTGAAAAAATCGAGACTTCGGGAGCGGAAGCGCTGCTGCGCGACTGCGATTCGGTCCTCGTGGCCGGAGGGTTCGGAAACCGTGGTGTAGAAGGGAAAATCGAAGCGATCCGCTATGCCCGCGAAAACCGTATTCCGTATTTGGGAATCTGTCTGGGGATGCAACTCTCGATCGTCGAGTATGCCCGCAATGTTCTGGGTTATGAAGACGCCAATTCAATCGAATTCAATCCGCAGACAACCCATCCGATGATCTACCTGATCGATAACTTCATCGACCAGTCGGGAGAAACCCAGCTGCGTACCCACACGTCACCGATGGGGGGAACACTCCGTCTGGGCGAATACCCGTGCCAAACCAAAGAAGGATCGAAACTGCGCGCCGCGTATAACGACGAAGCACTTATTTATGAGCGCCACCGTCACCGTTACGAAGCCAATCCAACGTATCGTGATGCACTCGAAGCGGCGGGGATGATTGTAACCGGCGAATCTCACGGATTGATCGAAGCGGTTGAAATTCCTGAGCATCCATGGTTTTTGGGAGTACAGTTCCATCCTGAATTTACCTCCCGCCTCCAAAGCCCGAATGCTTCTATTCTCGGGTTTGTCAAAGCGACATTTGAACATGCGAATCCTGCCTGAGGTCCCCCTTCTCGACCACAGCACTCTGGGAGATTATCTCTCCCGACGTTTTGATACACAAAGCGTCTCCCTCTCCGACATCCCTCATCCCAATCAGCTCAAAGATGCCGATAAAGCAGCCAAACGGCTGGCCAAAGCGATTCGCAACAAAGAGCGTATCGTCCTTGTAGGAGACTATGATGTCGACGGGGTCACCTCCACCGCCATCGTCAAACGTTTTTTCGACCTCATCCCCTACCCGCTAAGTACCGTCATCCCAAACCGTTTTACCGACGGATACGGTGTCTCTCGCAATGTTTTGGAACGGATTGATGCCGATGTCATCTTTACGGTCGATAACGGGATCAATGCTCACGAAGCGGCACAATTGTGCCGGGAACGGAATATCGATCTGATTATCACCGATCACCATACCCCTTCCGACACCCTTCCGGATGCCTATGCCATCGTCAACCCGAAACAGCACGATTGTCCTTACCCCTTCAAAGAGATATGCGGTGCTCAGGTGGGATGGCTTTTGATGGGGCTTATTAAGCATGAACTAGGCCTTGAGATCGATATGCGGCGCTTTTTCCCGTTCCTCGCCCTCGCCGTCATTGCCGATGTGATGCCGCTGATCGGAATCAACCGGGCCATCGTCAAAACAGGCTTGGACATGATGCAGCGTTCTCCTATGGCCCCGTTTGCCATGATCCGCGATTTTCTGAACCGTTCGGCGATCACCTCCGAAGACATCGCGTTTCAGATTGCACCGCGGATCAATTCTGCCGGACGGCTCGAAGATGCATCGATCGCTTTGGAGTTTTTGCTCGCCGATACGATGGAGCACGCGTATCATCAGTTTGAGATTCTCACCGCCCTCAATACCCTGCGCAAAGAGACCGAAGCGCAAACGACGGCCGAGGCGATGCTCTCCGTCTGCGAAAACGATACCGTCATCGTCGTTGCGGGCGAACACTGGAATGAAGGGGTGGTCGGAATCGTCGCATCCCGACTCGTAAACCACTTTCAAAAACCGGCCATTGTCCTGAGTATCCATAACGGCATCGCCAAAGGTTCCGGCAGAAGTATCGGAAATGTCGATCTTTATACTCTGATCAAGTCGCAAGAGCACCTCCTCGCCAAATTTGGCGGACATAAAATGGCAGCAGGATTATCGATGGATATCCACAATGTCGATGCATTCCGCACCGGGATCAATCAAGCGGCATCGACGATCGAACCGTCCGATTTTATCCCCGTAAACGATATCGTCGGAGAGCTGGAACATGAAAGTATCAATTTTCAGCTCTTAGAGCTGCTAGAGCGCTTTGAGCCTTACGGAGAAGGCAATCCCCGTCCCCGCTTTTTACTTCGCGATGCCGAAGTAATCAGCGTCAAACTTTTCGGAAGCGATCAATCTCACAGCCGTCTCGAACTGCGTCCCTCCCGTGTTAGTCCGAAAACACTGGAACTGGTCGCTTTCCGCCGTGCCCTCAGTGCTCCGGAAAATAAGAAAATGAGTTGCAGCTATACCGTCAACAAAAATGAATGGAACGGACGGGTCTCTTTACAGCTTATGGTTGAAAAAGTCTTTTGATGCTTCGCCCATTCATTGCCGTATGTCTCCTCTTTTTTATGTACGGATGCCAATCCCCAGAGCGTAATCTCCCTTATCCGCTCACCGTTACCGAGGACGGTCTGGGAGCCATCCATGCCGATACGCCGATGGATCTCATCCAGAGCAAACTGAGCGGCTTTAGCTTTGAGAAACTGAGCCGGATCACGCCGGAGCATCCCGAAATCATCGTGCAGCTCAAACGGGGAAGCAATGTTCTCGCCCAGATCGTCTCCGACCGGTCCGGCAAAAAAATATCTGCCATCGTCATCGTTTCCCCACTCATTACCAATCGGCATAACGAAGGGATAACCGGACAGTTGCGTTCTAACATTCCCCTCACCTGCGACGAGAACGGATGTTTCTATACCGATGAGCCATCCGTACGTTATCGGCTCGACCCCTCCGACAAAACGATCCGCGAAATTACCTATCAAAAGCTATAATACGCCATGGACACTTTTTTTATTGAATTTCGCGATCCTCTCTTCGGGATTGTCGTTTTTTTTATCCTCCTTTTTATCCTGTCGTTTTTAAGCTACTGGTGGGGGCGCTACAAAGCGGCCCGCGAGCACCGTGATCTCGAGTCCTTTTTAGGGAAATTCGAAGCGATAGGGGAAGCCCAGCTCACGGAGCAGGTACAAACGAACTCCCTCTCAAGCGAATCGTGGCTTTTGCTCGCACAAAGTTTTGAGCATCAGGGGAACTACGAGAAAAGCGTCGAGATATATCACGCCCTTTTATCCAAAAACCGCGATCCGATCTTTCAGAAAGATGCCCTCCTTCTCTTGGGAAAAAGCCTTTTCAAAGCCGGTTTTTTAGAACGTTCTCGCCAAACCTTTTTACAAATACTCCAGAATCACCCGCGCACCCCACAGGCGCTTCATTATCTGATATTGATTTACGAACAGCTCCAGCAATACGACAAGGCGCTGGAAGTGACCGAGTCGCTTCTGGAACTCTCTTCCGACACCGTCAATGAAAAACTCTATCTCGAATGCCGCATCCTCATAGGCGATCACCGTATCTCCATTGATGAAAAAGCAACACGGCTGATCGAGATTTATGAAACACACCATACTCTGGGCTATATGATTTTTGAGTGGCTTTTCACCTACCGTCCCCTTTTGGGATGGAAACATTTCGACCAGTCCCTCAGCTCACGGATCACCGATATTCTGTGGCGTACAGCGGATGACAATCTTGATTTGGATATAATTGCGAGCAACACCTATCTACGGGAGCTCTTCAGCGCCAAAGGATCCGTCGATCTGGCAAGCGGAAGCTCCTTGTTTGAGCTAGACACCCTGATCACTCTGCATCAATGCGGTGCGTCAAAAGCCACGTTACAGTTCGAGTACACGTGTGATAAGTGTAATATGATCTCTTTTTTACCGTTTCACCGCTGTCCGCACTGTCACGCCATCGACACGGTAGGGGTTATCATGAATCTGACAAAGGAACGGTTTGAAGGCAATAACTCTCTTCAGTGACGGCTCTGCGCTCGGGAACCCAGGACCGGGGGGCTACGGAGCGATCTTACGCTACGGTACGACCGAGAAAATCATCCGTGGGGGAGAGGCGCATACGACGAATAACCGTATGGAGCTCAAAGGGGTCATCGAAGGGCTCAGAGCCTTGAAAGAGCCCTGCGACGTCACTATTATTTCCGATTCCAGCTACGTGATCCGAGGGATCAATGAATGGTTGGAGGGGTGGATAAAACGCCGTTTTGCCAAAGTCAAAAATCCTGATCTTTGGCAGGAGTATATTGCCGTATCGTCTACGCACCGTATCAACGGCGTCTGGGTACGGGGGCATAACGGCCATCCCGAAAACGAACAATGCGACCAAATCGCCCGAGAAGAGGCAGAAAAATTTAAAAAAGGACTAAAGGCAAATGAATGATCTACACACCCTTCAAGAACAGCTAGGGTACTCTTTCCAAAACCAACAGCTCCTTATTGAAGCGCTGACGCATAAAAGCTACAAACAGCCCTACAATAATGAGCGGTTGGAATTTTTGGGAGACGCGGTACTCGATTTGATCGTCGGAGAATATCTCTATACCAAATTTCGCAATTACGATGAAGGAAAGCTCTCCAAGATGCGGGCGTCTCTCGTCAACGAAGAGGGGTTCACCTCGCTTGCGAACCACTTGGGACTTGGGGAATATATCTATCTCTCCAATGCCGAAGAAAACAACAGCGGGCGAACCAAGAGTTCTCTGCTGTCCAATGCGTTCGAAGCACTGATGGGGGCGATATATCTGGAAACGGGTCTGGGAAAAGTTCAGGAGATTACCGTCAAGCTTCTCGAACTCGTCCATCCGGATATTTCGCTCGATTCACTGTTTAAAGACTATAAAACCTCTCTACAAGAACTCACGCAGGCCCACTACGGGATTACTCCCGAATATCAGCTGATTGCCGCACACGGTCCCGATCACAAAAAAGAGTTCGAGGTTGCCGTTTTGATCGACGGCAAACGCTATGCCTCCGCACAAGGAAAAAGCAAAAAGCAAGCACAGCAGGAAGCGGCTCAAATCGCCCTTCAAATGCTCACCAAGGAATTAAAATGAAAAATCGGGCCCACTGCCGAAGTGAACTCAGCGTTAGCGTAGCCAAAGGGGGCTTTGCCCCCTTTGCGTTAGGAAATTAAAATGAACCGCTTCGGAGAACGTTTTACCATCAGCACTTTCGGAGAATCGCACGGAAAAGCGATCGGTTGTCTCATGGACGGTGTACCGGCGGGACTTCCTATCGATGAGAGTTTCATCCAAAGCGAACTTGATCGCCGCCGTCCCGGGCAAAACGAATTCGCTACCGCCCGCAAAGAGGCGGATAAAGTAGAAATCCTCAGCGGAACCTTCGAAGGGCTCAGCACCGGAACCCCTATCATGATGGTCATTTACAATACCGATCAAAAAAGCGGTGATTATTCCAACGTCAAAGATATCTTTCGCCCCGGACATGCCGATTTTACCTATATGCATAAATACGGCCTACGAGATTATCGCGGCGGCGGCCGCTCTTCGGCACGGGAAACGGCAGCGAGAGTAGCGGGCGGCGCGGTTGCCAAACTGATGCTCCGATCCCTCGGAATCACCTTTCAAAGCGGTATCAGCGCCATTCACGGAATCGAAGCACTCTCTCTCGATTTCACCTACCCGCCGAACAGTCCGATCTATGCGCTCGATCCCAACGTCGAAGAGGCACAAAAAGCCGCTATCTTGGAGGCCAAAAACGCTCACGATTCGGTCGGTGGAGTTGCTACCGTCAAAATTTCGGGTCTTCCGATCGGCTTGGGTGAGGGGTTGTACTACAAACTCGACGCCGTACTCGCCGAAGCGATGATGGGGATCAACGCCGTCAAAGCGGTCGAAATCGGCGAAGGGATCCATAGTACTCAGCTTCTCGCGTCACAAAACAACGATCCTATCAGCCCGAAAGGGTTTAAAACCAACCATGCCGGAGGCATTTTGGGTGGTATGAGCAACGGAGACGACGTACTTATCCGTGTCCATTTCAAACCGACCCCTTCGATTTTCATCGATCAGGAGAGCATCAACACTGCCAACGAAAGCGTCCATGTATCGCTCAAAGGGAGACATGACCCCTGCGTCGCGGTACGCGGCTCGGTCGTGGCCGAATCGATGGCAGCGCTCGTCATCGCTGATATGCTTTTACTCAATATGGGACGTACGATGAGCGGGGTAGAGGGGTATTACCGAAAGTAGGCGACACGCCCTCCTTTAGCCCCCTTTTTCCTCCCTGAGAAGAAACGTATCCGTCTTTAAGCTTTCTTTGACTACCATTTAGAATTCCTATACAAAGGGTTCTTTGTGACCAGTCCGATTCAAAACTGCTACCTCCTAGATACCTCCGTAATTTTAGACGATCCGACCAACATTCTACGAATCAGCGATGAGAACCAAAACGGTATCCTTATCACGAACATCGTTTTGGCAGAGCTCAACAGTAAAAAAGACGATATGCGCTCTGAAGCGGGGTTCCAGGCCCGTGAGTTTTTTCGCCTTGCCGATGCGGCATGGGGGGAACCGATCAGTTCGGTAGAGTTACCGCGATGCGTTCAGGATCGGATCGATCTCTCTTTATGTCAGCATGACCGTTACTACCGTCTCTCCCTTAATTTCGACCGTTCTTTGCACGGGGGAGAAGAGAACCTCATCGATTTGTTTATCGTCCACCGCGAGCACTACCGCGTCTCGAACAATTTTTCAGAACCCAAAGGGCTTAATGACGCCAAAATCGGCGAAATCGCCGACGATTACGATCTAACCCTCCTCAGTAACGACATGTCGTTTCGCATCGCCGCGGAAATACGGGGTATCCGCACCCAAAGCATCCGCAACAGCAGCGTCGAAGCACCTGAAAAAATCGACTTCTCCTATACGTACGAGTACGAAGAAACTCCCCTGCTTCCGGCTGAACCTCAGCACCATAACTTCGATCAGATCACCTTTATCCAAAAAGCGCTCAGTAGCGCATCCGAGATGTACGAAACCGGAATCCAGCGCCACGCCTTCTGCATCAACAACCAAATCGAATGGTGCGACTTCGACCGCCGTTTCGGAGAACATTTCAACGAAGAGCTTGTCCGTCCACTGAATCTGGAGCAAAAGTTTTATTATGCGATGATGACCCACCCGCAAAACTATGTTACCGTTGTCGCCGGTTCCACCGGATCGGGGAAAACGCTGGTTGCATTGCAGGCGGGACTGGAACTTGTCGAAGAGGGGATTGTCGAGGGGATCGTTTATGCCCGAAACACCGTCACCTCGAACGACCAGCAAGCCGAACTCGGCTTCCGCAAAGGGGATGAAGAGCAGAAATTGGGCTTTTTCATGTATCCGCTTTATGCCGCGGTCAATTTTACCATCGAGCACCAAAGCAAATACTCCATCGATGCACGGGTAGAATATACAGGCAACACCAACTCGGTCAAACGGGAAAATGCAACCGAAGTGTTTATGAAAAAATACAACATCGAGGTCATGGATATCGCCCATATGCGCGGGACGACGATTTCGCGTAAATTCGTCATTATCGACGAAGCCCAAAACATGACCAATGCCACCCTGAAACTGATCGGAACCCGGATGGGAGATGAGACCCGCCTCGTCGTCATGGGAGATCCCGGACAAATTGACCATCCGTTCCTCTCCAAACGCCGCAATGCGCTGGTCAGCTTGCTCAACAAAGCGCAGCATAACAATTTTATCGCCGGTATTCAGCTACGTCATACGATACGTTCACAGGTAGCGGATTGGTTTGATAAGAACTTTTAATTCTTTTCTTGTCGCCAAGAAAAGAAACAAAAGAAGCGCATCTCTCCGGCAAAACGTTCACGCGACTCTTGGCATTTCTGCCACCGTGCGTGGCTTTCAAAGATGATGGAAAGACAAAGTTATTCTTAATAATGCCCCAAAAATTTACCTAGAGCCCAACCGCTGGCAGAAGTGCCAAAGCGGTTGGAAGCGTTTTATTGAGGGGGCGATTTTCTTTTGGTACTTTTCTTATGAAAAAGAAAAGTACAGAGAGGAACTTAGATAGGAAGAACGCGGATTTTTTGAGAAAGTTTTTCTTTGAGTGTCGCTTCGATCGCATACAACGTTCCGGTACTCGAACTCGCACATCCGTTACAGGCGCCCAAATAGCGGATATAGACATCGATATACTCCGGGGAGTCTTTGATGTCGATAACTTCCATGTTTCCGCCGTCCATGACGAGGAATTGACGGATCGAATCATCGATAACACTGTCTATCGCTTTGATTTTCTGAACCAGTGTCATCGCTTCGAAATCACCGTGAGTTCCCGCATCTGCCGCCGCACGCATTTTTTCCTGATCCATTTCGGCACGAACGTCCGCTAGGATATCGACGAGATAATATTCGCGTGCTTCATGCCCGCCCGGTTTGATACAGGATTTACAGAATCCGCCCGCTTTCGTATAGTCGGTGATCTGCTCGACTGTTTTCAGGTCATTGAGTTTGATCACTTCACGAAGCGTTCCCAAACTGACACGGGCACATTCGCACACGATGATCTCGTCTTCGAAACTTGATTCGTCGACGCCGAGATACAATCCTGCCGCTTTTTTGATAACGTCATACGCCATAACCGAACAGTGCATTTTTTGCGGTGGAACAGCCGGCGTTTCGGGATCGTCGCGGAGGGCGAATTCGACATCGATATTGGTGATTTTGACCGCTTCTTGAACCGTTTTCCCGATACAAAGCTCTGTCATCATATCCGAAGAGGCGATAGCCGTTCCGCATCCGAAACTTTTAAACTTCGATTTGACGATCGTGTCGGTTGCCGGATCGACTTCCCAATACAACCGTACCGCGTCACCGCAGCTCTCCGCTCCGAAATCGGCAACGATCAGCTTGTGTCCCGCAGCTGCAGCTTCCTCTTCCGTAATTTCCCCCTGATGCTGAGGGTTGTTCATCAATGTTGTTACTTTATTTGAGTACTGATCCCAGAGGGATCCGCCCAATAGGTCGTTTTTAGCCATAATAGATTCCTTTTAATGATGGATATTGCATTCGCCGGCTTCACCGCCGGGGGTTGGTTGTACTTTCGCATATGAGCTTGAAATCGCACGCAAACGGGAGACTGCCGCTTTAAAATGGTCGATTACATAATCGACCTCTTCATCGGTCGTAAATCGGCTCAGACTGAGGCGAATCCCGGTATGTGCCAGCTCATGGTCGGCACCGATCGCCAACATTACCGTATTGGCTTCCAAATCTTCGCTCGCACAGGCTGAACCCGTCGATGCACCGATAAGAGCATTGTTCAAATCCCACAGCATCCCTTCTCCTTCGACGCCGCGAATCGAGATAAGAATCGTGTTCGGAGTGCGGTTGTCACGGTTCCCGACGGTAAAAACATCATCGAGCGTAGAGAGAAGTGCATCTTCGAGACGGTCACGTTTCGCCCGGATCGATGCCATTTTTTCTTCGATATTATCGGTTGCGAGTTCGATCGCTTTACCCATACCGATAATATAAGGGACATTCAGGGTTCCGGAACGGCGTCCCCCCATATGCTCTCCCCCGTGC
The DNA here is from genome assembly GCF_937936435.1 of uncultured Sulfuricurvum sp. Classification (GTDB taxonomy): domain Bacteria; phylum Campylobacterota; class Campylobacteria; order Campylobacterales; family Sulfurimonadaceae; genus Sulfuricurvum. Next base: position 19,784 of record NZ_CALDDG010000002.1, read on the forward strand.
AGCAATGGTGTAAGCTCTTCGGAGTTGCGGATATAAAGGGCTCCGATCCCTTTGGGACCGTGAAACTTATGCGCCGACATCGACATAAAATCGACATGAACCTCTTGCATATCGACAGGGATTTTTCCGACAGCCTGAACGCCGTCCGTATGGAAAAGAACCCCTTTCTCTTTACAGATTTCACCGATCTCTTTGATCGGAAAAATCATTCCGGTTTCATTATTCGCCCACATGACCGATACCAATGCCGTTTTATCCGTGATGAAACTGCGGAGAGTATGGGCTTCGACGATCCCTTGGTCATTCACCGGAAGATAGGTCACTTTGACACCCTGTTCTTCGAGGAACCGACAGGTGGAAAGGACGGAGGGGTGCTCGACCTCTGTGGTCACGATATGGTTTTTATCCCCGTTGAGGATTTTGTCAACCCATACCGATTTGAGAACCCAGTTGTTTGACTCTGTCGCGCATGAGGTAAAAATGATATCGTCGTCATCGCTTGCGTTGATCGCTTTGTACATTTGGTTGATCGCTTTGGTAATCGCCGGATGGGATGCCGTACCGAATCGGTGAAGCGAGTTGGGATTTCCGTAAACCTCACTGAAGAACGGAACCATCGCCTCAACGACTGCAGGATCGACCATCGTTGTCGCGTTATTGTCCAAATAGACTTGCATTGTATGCTCCTAAAATCGAGTTTCAAATAAAAGACAAAAATTATCTTGTTTAACTTTTAGGATGATAGTGCAATCGACGTTATAGCAACCTTAAAAGATTTTTATGTTTAGGATTTTTTAAGGAGCGGTCAACTCCCCATCAATGCGATGATTTGATCGACCGTTTCTTGGTATGAAGAGATACTCATCGCCTCTTGAGAGAGAAACTGTTCCATCTTCTCTTTTTTACCGATCGCTTCATCCAGCTCCCGGTCCGTTCCCCGCACATACGCGCCGATACGGATAAGCATTTCGTTCTCTTTCAGCAAGGTATAGAGACGGCGAAACCGGCGAACGGCGGCCAAATGTTCGGGAGTGATGATATCGTTCATGACCCGTGAGGCTGAATTGAGAATATGAATCGGCGGATAGATACCGAAATCGGTCAATTCTCGGGAGAGGACGATATGACCGTCGAGAATCGAGCGGGATTGGTCGGCAATCGGATCGCTCAGATCGTCCCCTTCGACCAAAACGGTAAAAAAAGCGGTAATAGAACCGTTGCCTTCCTCTTTACCGGCACGCTCCATCAGTTGGGGCAACAATGTCAACGATGATGGAGGATACCCTTTAGAAGTCGGGGGTTCGCCCAATGCCAGACCGATTTCCCGCTGCGCCATCGCAAAACGGGTCACGGAATCCATCATGAACAATACGTCTTTCCCCTGCGCTTTGAAATATTCCGCAACACTCATCGCACTGAAAGCTCCGTATTTACGCATCAACGGCGAATCGTCCGATGTCGCTACGACCAATACCGTATTCTCCAAATTTCCGCCGAGGCTTTTTTCGATGAATTCGGGAACCTCGCGCCCCCGTTCACCGATCAGGGCGACCACTTTGATCGGAGCATCGGCACCGCGGACGATCATCCCCATCAAGGTCGATTTTCCGACCCCGCTTCCGGCGAAAATGCCGAGCTTCTGCCCTTTTCCGCACGTCAGCAATCCGTCTATCGTTTTAACGCCGACACTGAAAGGGACATCGATCATCCCCCGCTTCATCGCGGCAATCGGGGCTTTGATAATAGATTCGAAATGAGTACCGCCGATTGGCCCTTTGCCGTCGATCGGATTCATAAACGGATCGACGACCCGCCCTAACAGCCCTTCTCCTACTTCGATCATCATCCCGCTCTGATTCGGATAAATCTTGTCTCCCGCCCGAAACCCTTCGACAAAACGAAACGGCGTGATAAAAAAACGGTTTCGCTCTACTTCGCTCACCATCCCCAAAGCTTCCGTACCGCTCACTTCCGAAACCATCAAAACCGTATCCCCGATACTGACATGCAGCCCTTCGGCGACGATCACCGTCGGGCTGATTTTCGTAATCGTGCCGAATACGGTCGTGAGTTTTTCGACTCCGAGACGGCTGCGCAGCTTTTTTAAAGGCATCGGCTAGTAGCGGTTACCGCTGGAGGAGTTGATAAGGCTGAAAAATTCCATTCGGGTCTTTTCATCCCGCTTAAACAACCCGCGCAATGCGCTCGACGTCGTCGTCGAACTGATTTTTTCCACACCGCGCATCTCCATACACATATGACGCGCCTGCACGACGACGGCAACCCCTTTGGGTTCGATCGCTTCCATCAGCGCATCGGCGATCTGCTCGGTGAGCTGCTCCTGAATCTGCATCCGTCGGGCGAATACGTCGACAACGCGGGGAATTTTAGACAAACCGACCACTTTCCCGTTCGGGATATACGCCACGTGAGCCCGTCCGATAATCGGTAGAAGATGGTGTTCGCAGGTCGAATAAAACTCGATATCTTTGATAAGAACCATCTCATCGTTGGAACTTTCGAACATGGCAGAATTTAAAATCGTCTGCGGATCTTCGCGATAGCCCCCAAACATAAATTCGTACGCTTTCAAAACACGCCCGGGCGTTTTTTCCAACCCTTCACGCTCCACGTCTTCGCCGACATAACGGATCATCGTTTTGACCGCTTCTTCAAAATCTTTCGGTTCTACTTTTTGTGACATTCTTCTCTCGCACTCTATTTTTATCACTTTAGCACCTTTTAGCTGAGGCTTGGATGAGCAAATAGACTTCTTCATAGACTTGTTAGGACTTTTTGGATATTATTGCCACCATTTAGTCCACAGTGACACAACAGGAAAAGGGATTCAATGCAAATTACAACCAATAAAATCGACTCGGCTAATGCTAAAATCAATGCAGCCATCACACGCGGAACAATCGACGCAAACGTTGAAAAAATCGCTAACCAGCTCTCTAAAGAGGCTAAAATAGCCGGTTTCCGAAAAGGAAAAGTACCTGTAAGCGCTGTCAAAAAACAATATGGCGAACGTCTTGTTCAAGATGCTGAAGCACAAGCTTTGCGCGACCTATTGGATCAAGGGCTTAAAGCAATGGAAATCGCTGCGGATACGCTTATCGGAGAACCGCAAATTGCTAAATTTGAAAAAAATGAAAACGGCATCGATGTAGAAGTGGTTATTGCAACTCGTCCGGCTATCACCCTTGGTGACTACGCAGCAATGGTTCCCGAAGTAAGCAAACCTGCTATTGACGATACCGCAATTATGGCGCGTATTGAAGAGCTTGCATCAGCTCAAGCACCATTGGTCAACGTCGACGAAGACCGTGCACTCGTAAGCGGTGACACGGCACTGATCGACTTCGAAGGGTTTGTTGACGGCGAAGCGTTCGAAGGGGGAAAAGCTGAAAATTTCGGTCTTCGTTTGGGCAGCGGCCAATTCATCCCGGGATTTGAAGATCAAGTTATCGGTATGAAAAAAGATGAAGAAAAAACCATCGATGTTACTTTCCCTGAAAACTACGGCGGAGCTAAACTTGCGGGCAAACCGGCACAGTTTAAAGTAAAAGTAAACGCTATCCAAACCAAAGAAGCGGTTGTAGTCGACGATGAATTGGCAAAGAAAATGCTGCCAGGCGATGAAAACGCAACACTTGAAACGCTCAAAGAAAAAGTAAAAGAACAACTCCAGAGCGAAGAGATGAGCAAACTTTATAACGATGAGCTTAAACCAAATCTAATGGAAACTTTTGTGAGCGCATTCACCATCGATCTTCCTGAATTTATTGTTGAACAAGAGATGGACATGGCCTTGAACAAAAAAGCGCGCGAGATGAGCGAAAGTGAGATCGAAGAGCTCCGCAACGATGCCGAAAAAGTAAAAACAATGCGCGAAACGTTCCGTGACGATGCGTGCCGTGCCGTTAAAGCGACCTTCATCGTCGATGCATTGGCAAAAGCTGAAAACGTCATCGTAAACGAACAAGAATTGATGCAAACCATCTACTTCGAAGCGATGCAAATGGGTCAAGATCCTGCGGCAGTTTACAAACACTACCAAGAATCAGGCTATCTTCCGGCAATCCAAATGGCGATGATCGAAGATCGCGTGTTGAGCAAATTGCTTAACGACAAAATCAAAGAGGCGTAATGAGCTACATTCCTTACGTTATCGAGAAAACGGGACGCGGTGAACGCTCATACGATATCTATTCGCGTCTTCTCAAAGACCGTATCATCATGCTCAGCGGTGAAGTAAACGACCCGGTAGCCTCATCTATCGTCGCTCAGCTTCTTTTTTTGGAAGCGGAAGACCCTCAAAAAGACATCTACTTCTACATCAACTCTCCCGGCGGCGTTATTACCTCGGGGATGGCGATCTATGATACAATGAACTATATCCGCCCGGATGTTTGTACCATCTGTATCGGCCAAGCAGCATCGATGGGGGCATTTTTGCTCAGTTCTGGAGCAAAAGGGAAACGTTACGCCCTCCCACATGCACGTATCATGATCCATCAGCCTCTCGGCGGTGCTCAGGGACAGGCAACCGATATCGAGATTCAAGCCAAAGAAATTTTGCGGATGAAGTCGGAATTGAACGAGATTTTGGCCAAAAACTGCGGTCAAAGTGTCAAGAAGCTTGAAAAAGATACCGATCGCGATAATTTCATGTCAGCCGCAGAAGCGGTGAGTTATGGTATTATTGACGAAGTTTTAATTCAAAAAGAAAAAGAAGAGAAGTAAAGGCTAACCATGGCAAGTCTCAGTGATCTCAAGCGCTCACAACGACAGGCTGCCCAAAAAAGCGGCGAAGAGGGGGGCAGTAATTTTATCAGCGCCTCCTCTTTGAGCGATCCCACCAGCGATCTCGAGATTTTTGCCAAAGAGGTTCTAACCGCCCTGATCTCGGATAATCTTCCCCCTACTCCAAACAATTTCGCCCTCTATTTTGACCGTATCTTAGAAGAAAAAAGCGAAAGCCTTCGCCGTCAGATCGGATCCATTTTAGAGCTTGAAGAAGACAACCAAGACGATAAAAGTATCGAACTTGAAAAAACGCTCAAACAAGGTTTTTCTTCCGTCAAAAGTATTTTACAACTTAGTGCGACCCTCTATAAAAATATATCGCTAATGGAAAAGATTCTCGACAAGCGGAAAGAGGAGATTAAGAACATCCCTTCCGTAAGTGGAGCGAGCGACCTTCTTTTATCTCTCGGAACGGATGTCAGCAAGCTCAGTACGATCCTGAAAAAACAGGTCACCCATATGAAGAATATCTATGATGAAACGGCTACGATTGTCAAGCAGGTCGAAAACGAGACCATATTTGACAATCAGTACGGCGTTTACAACAAACGCTATCTTCTTACCAAGCTGGAGCAAGAACGCAATTTAATTGACGAGTTCAAGCATAAAAGCTCATTAATTACGGTTCGCCTCTCCAAAGAGACGACTAACAATATCCAAAGTGAAAAAGCGCAGCAACTTATGGTACGGACCGTTGCACGGCTTCTACTGAAAACCTCTCGCCGCAGCGACATTGTCGCCCATTACGGTGATGGGATATTTGCCATGGTGCTTAAACACACGGACATAGAAAGTGCCAAACGCGCTTCCGAACGTCTCTACGATCTTGTCGCTTCCAGTAACTTTTTTCTTGCCGAGCAGGAGATTCAGTTGCGCATCGCCATCGGCGTTGCGGAGCTTCAGGCAGCATTAGGCGTTGAACAGACACTGATGTGTACCCTCAACGCCATGGAAGGGGCCGACAACGATTCCAAACTCCGCTATATGGTTTGCAGCCAATAAGGTTTTTATGATCCTCCCAATTATCACCTATCCGAACAAACAGCTCAAAGCTCTCTCATCCGAAGTAACCCACTTTGACGAAAGACTGCACCTTTTTTTAGACAATATGTTTGAAACGATGATCAGCTCGAACGGAATCGGTCTGGCGGCTATTCAGGTTGCTAATCCTATCCGTGCCCTCATCCTCTGTATCCCCGATGAAGAAGGGAATCAGCACAAAGAGAATCTGATAGAAATCATCAATCCGGTCATCCACACCCCTCGGGGAACGGTCTTGTATCAGGAAGGGTGTCTGAGTGTCCCGGGCTTTTACGAAGACGTCGAACGTTACGAGAGCCTGACGCTCCATTATCAAAACCGCCACGGCGAAACAAATATACTGCATGCAACCGATCTTTTAGCCATTGCGATTCAACACGAGATCGACCACCTCGATGGAAAACTGTTTATCGAAAAGCTCTCATACAACCGCCGTAAAAAGTTTGAAAAAGAGTATAAAAGAGCACTCAAAGAGAAAAAATAACCTTCCGAATCTATTGCAAGATGCAATAGGTTTCCCTCAATAAACTTTTTTTGCTACAATGCACTTTTCATTACAACCTAAAATGTTGTATAGTGTTATATTTTGAATCTTAAATTTTTCAGCCATACGTAAAAATAATTGATCTATTTATTTCAATGGCACTACAATATACCAATAATCCGTCAAGGAGGTATAGTGTGAGAGTATTATTGAATAGAAGATATTACAGTATCTATCTTGTGGGATCGATCATATTTGCCTGCTTTTTATTTATGTTTATCAGCACTGTTTCCGTCTTGAATACTATCGGCGGCAAAACAAGTGCCGATCTCGCACTGGAAAAAGCCAAGCAGACCTGCCTTAAGAAACAAGGGGAATTGGTTCAAGTGAATAAGGACAATCCCCTTAATACGGTATGTATCGTAAACGGCGTTAAATCAGATTCAAAAAACTAAAGTCCGGATATGCCAAAAATACGGCGGTACGGCTTTGGTCTATTTTTGAATATGATCGGAATTATCTATGAAACAACTCTTGTGTGCAACATTTGAAGGGATCGATGCAAAAACGGTAGAAGTCCAATTTACCGCAACCAAGGGGCTTCCCGCATTTACGATAGTCGGTATGGTCAACACCGCTATCAATGAATCGAAAGAGCGGGTAAAATCAGCATTGCTCGGAAATAGCTTCGTCTTTCCTCCCAAAAGGCTTACCGTCAATCTTGCCCCGAGTGATTTACGGAAAGAGGGATCACATTTCGATCTGCCCATAGCGGTTCTGATCGCACTGGGAAGTTTTGAAGGCGATCTCACAAAATGGTATGTCTTCGGAGAGCTGGGGCTGGACGGAACCGTCACCGAAAATTCTCTTCTGTATCCTATCATCCTCTCCTTGGCTAATCAAGGGGTCATTAAACAGGCAATCGTCCCTAAAACCAGTATTGCCAAACTCTCGAAGATTCCCGGAATCGCATTTTACGGTGTCAATACCCTCAGTGAAACTCTGGATATTTTACGCGCGCAAACGCTTCCTCCTGCCGCTGCCAATACCTCGGAATTTAGTTTCCATCATATACGGCACAATGAAATAAAATACTACTATGACGAAAACTATCCACTCGATTTTAACGATATTAAAGGGCAGGAACACGCTAAACGCTCTGCGCTGATTGCGGCGGCGGGAATGCATAATCTTTTGCTCGAAGGTTCGCCCGGAAGCGGAAAATCAATGATTGCCAAACGTTTACGCCACATCATGCCTCCGCTACACAATGACGAACTTCTTGAATGTGCCAAGTTGGAAATTTTGGAAGGAAAAGAGCCTTCTTTTACCCCTGTTCGCCCGTTTCGCTCTCCTCATCACTCCAGTACGGGAGCCAGTATCTTCGGAGGGGGAACGCATAAAGCACAAATCGGGGAAGTCGGATTAGCCCATGGAGGAATCCTCTTTTTCGATGAGCTTCCCCATTTTTCCAAACCCGTGCTCGAAGCGCTTCGGGAGCCTTTGGAAGATCGGCATATCCGTATCTCGCGCGTCAATGCCAAGGTGACGTATGATGCAAACTTTTTATTCGTTGCGGCAATGAATCCTTGTCCGTGCGGCAATCTCTTTAATACCGCGATACCGTGTCGATGCTCGGATGTTGAGATAGCGCGTTATAAAAGCCGTCTATCCGACCCCTTTTTGGATCGGATAGATCTGTATGTCCAAATGCACCCTATCAGTTCCGACGACAAACCTACCGTTACCTCACGCGAACTGCACGAAAAGGTCAGACAGGCATTTTTACGTCAAAAACAGCGTGGGCAAAGACAGTTAAACGGTGCGCTCGAAGATATGGAAATCGCGCGGTTTTGCCGATTGGATGAAGAATCGCAACGGACAATCGATCAGGCGATAGGGCGATTCGGACTCTCGTTTCGTGCCGTGAGTCGGGTTTTGAAAGTTGCCCGAACCATTGCGGATATTGAGGGGGAAGAAGATATCTGCAAAGGGCATCTTCTTGAAGCGTTGAGTTACCGGAAGCGTTAGTGCGACGCCTGATTTTTGTACTCATCAGCCTGACGATAGCCATGATACTTTTTAAGACCCTTACGACACCGAAGAAACACCTCCCCTATTTTCGTCCTGACGAACGTATTTTGGCTTTTGGAGACAGTCTGACCTTCGGATACGGGGCCGCACGCTCAGAGAGTTATCCTGATAACCTGCAGCGCACTCTTAAACGCAGAGTGATCAATGACGGCATTCCGGGAGAACTCTCCGAACAGGGTCTTATACGATTACGCACGAGTATTTCCCGTTATCGTCCCCGCTTACTGCTGTTATGCCACGGGGGAAACGATATTTTACATAATATCGATGACAGCCGACTGCGTTATAATCTTGAGCAAATGATCATATATGCACATGCCAACGGTGTTGACGTAATTTTAATCGGCGTCCCGCAATTTTCTCTTCTGCACCTTTCCGAACATCCGGTATACGAAGAACTGGCAAAGCAATACAACCTTCCCATCGAAGGCGATATCTTAAGCACCATCCTTCACGACAACCGCTACAAGAGCGATTATGTCCATCCCAATAAAGCCGGATACGTGATTATGGCTGCCGCCGTCGAAAAAGTGGTTCGGGAAAAATACCGTTTTGAAGAATAGGAGGCATACGCCTCCTATAAAAGGAGGTTAGAATGTTGCCACAACCCATTGGGTGATGATAAAGCCGCCGAATACCAGCCAAAGAAACATAGACCCCGCCGCATAGATCGGTGCCAAACCAAGTCCTTTAAACTTGGTAAAGCGTGTCCCCATCCCCAGCGCCGTCATCGCCATCGTCAATAAGAACGTATCGATCACATTGATATTTGCGATTGTCGATTGGATCATAGTGGCAACCGATTCTCCCGCATGAGCATCGGTAAACTGAAGCAATAATGAATTCACCCCTGCCATACCGATAAAATAGACGGCGAACCACGGGATAACCAATTTAACGCCCCCTCCGGCCGTACCCGTTTTTTTGGCAGCGTATGAGAGATAAATTCCCAAAATAATCAACATCGGTGCGATCATGATGACGCGGGTCATTTTGACGATAACCGCCGTATTTGCCATATCGGCATCCGCGCCCGGGATCGATGCCGGAACGGCAACGACCTGTGCTACCTCATGAATCGTACCGCCGACATACATTCCGAACGTTGTCGGCTCCATATGCAAAAATCCGGTTGCCGGCTGAATGATCGCCGCGTACAACACCGGATACAAAAACATCGAAATCGTTCCGAAAAGGACGACCATCGATACGGCAACCGCCGCTTTATGCTCTTCTGAACGCAATACCGGTTCGGTAGCCAATACCGCTGCGGCGCCGCATACCGATGCTCCAGCCGCCGTCAGCATCGACGTATCACGATCAAGTCTAAAAAACTTTTGAGCCAAAAATGTTCCGAGGATAAATGTCGTCGAAAGCATGATCAAAGAGACCATGAATCCTTGCAGCCCTACTTGCTCGATTTGCTGAAACGTGATTCTAAATCCGTAAAAAACGATCGCAAAGCGTAAAATCTTTTTCCCGGAGAAAACGATTCCGCTCTCCCATGCCGAAGGGAATTTGTTGTGAAGCGTGTTTGCGTAAAAAATACCCAGTACAATCCCAACAACGAGGGGAGAGATACCCAAATTTTTAATGAAACCGATATCGGCGATCATCGTCGCCGCTGCGGCAAAAATAGCAACGAAAAGGATACCGCTGATGGTTCCCGCACGTTTTTGAGGTGAAAACGGCATAAAATCTCCTTTAATTAATTTAAATGCAATTATAGGGAGATTTATCCGATTTTAAAAATCAGCCCGATTGAATGAAATATTCACTTTTACGGTACAACAATCTCCATACGGACCGGAACATCCCCCGATTTTGCGGTACTGACCGCCTCTTCGTTTTTAATGACGATACGCGAAGCCAATCCTTCATTTTTCGCCAATTGCGCGCGGATATTCTCGGCACGCTTATGTGCCAACATCTGTAATTCCTGCGGCGCAAGCGGCTGTTTGGCGATGAGTTTATCGATGAGGGCATCCGAATAATGGCGTACAAATGCCGCTTCTTCGGGATACTGTTCCTCAAGTTTCTTTTTAAGGAGCTTGACTTCTTTGCCATCGAGCATATCATCCGCCATCTCTTCAAGCAGCTCCATGGTGATGGCCTGAGAAGAATCGATTTTAAGCTCTTTATTGCGTTTGAGAGCTTCTTTCACCAGTTTCGCCCCCTTAAGCGCATACGCATCGCCCTGCTCGTCCCATCCGCCATAGATTTCGAGCATCAGCTTCGGCCGTTTGGAGAGCATAGTCGTAAGCTGATCGAGTTTCTCGATCTGCGGAGGGAGCAATACGGCCGAGCCTGCTTCGAAATCGATGGAAGAGAGCTTATCGCTCTCGATCCCCATCAAAGAGCCCAATAGGCGAAACGGCGAGGTAACAGCCTTGGTAAAGAGGTTACTGATTACCTGCCAAACCACTTTTCCGTATTTGAAATCTGGATTATTCACATCCCCTTCTATCGGCAAGTCGATGTCGATGACGCCGTCGGAGTCTTCCAAAAGAGCGACAACCAGACGCATCGGCCACGGCGATCCCCCCTCTTTTTCGGCACCCAGTTCAATTTGTTTAATGACAACCTGATTCGCTCCGTTTAGTTTGCCTCCGTCGATCTTATATCCCAGATTCAAAAAAAGTTTCCCGCCGTCAATTTTATATCCTAGGAATTGGAGCGAGTACGGAGTGTAATGCTGTAATTCCAGATTGTCGAATGCCACTTTGATGTCGGTAAACTCTTTAGGGGCTTTGGTATTAATAGAACCGTCGACTTTTGCCAAACCGTACTGATCGACTCCTCCTCGCAGCTTCACAAACGTTCTGACGTCTTTCGTCGTCGAAATCCCCAAAACTGACCCCTCGAGATCATGGATATATGTTTTAAACGGCAGAGGAAGAGATTGGTCGCTAAACGTGGCGCTGCTGTTGCGTACCAATAATTTTACGATATCGATTCCAAACGGATTGGAGGCAGGTTTCGTAGTGTCCGTATCCGCACTCGAATGTTTTGAGAGCGTTGAGTAATTAAATACTTTTTGGGCATCGATGAGGGCATTGGCATATAACCCGTCAATTGCGAGCTGATTAATCTTTAGCCGATTGTCGGGATAGCTATAGGTAAACGGTGTCGCCCCGATATTTTGCCATCCGAGCAATACCGACTGATCACGGGAATCGTCGATGACCCAGTCGCTGAGAGCTACTTTCCCTTTGACCGATGCTTTGGCATTTGCATAGTCGTAATGAGCGCTTACCGAAGCGCTTCCGCGATGCAGTGAAGCATAACTGCTCGGCTCGATATACGGATCGAACAAAGCGACGTTTAAGCGTTTTAGCGTCAGATCACCGCTGCTGCGCATCGATGAACGGGTTATGTCGCTTTTAAGTTCCAGCGTACTTTTTTCATTAATCCGGGTATCAAACGTCAGATAATTTTTGACCTCCGGATTGCTTTCAAATCCGCGCAGGTTCAAATGCATCTGATCGAATTTGAGTGCTACCGCTCTTTTCGGTACCTCATCTCTGAACGCAACGGATCCTTGACTCAAATCAATCTCATCGAGGCGGTATCCCCATGGCGCCTCTTGCGTCGAAGGTTTCGGTGTCGATTTAGAGGCATATGCATATCGGGAGAGATCAATAGAGCCGTCATTAAGCCGTTTGAGAGAAACGCTGGGCTGTTGAAGAGCGATTCTTTTCACGGATGCAAACCGTCCCGCTCGATCTACCGATACCCCTTCAATTGAGCTTCCCTGCAGTGCAATGACTCTCGCATCGTCTTTTTGGCGCGCTACCTGAACGGTATCGGTGGCTATCTCGACATCGAGCGGCGTTGCCTCGTCACTGCTGATCGTGCCGCAGTGCAGTCTCAGATTGGCAACCGAAGCATGATACGGTTCGGCAGGAGCACTGTCTCTCCATTGCAACCCTACCCCTTCTATTGCGGCATGTCCGATCGTATAGTTCCACGGTTCTTTCGTCTCATTTTCATCGTCCGGGAACGCTTTTTGAATCTCTTCGATATAGTTTAGCCAATCGATCGTACCGTTCTTACCACGCTCCGCCGCTACGTTCAATCCGTTTACGTTCACGCTCCGGGCATTAAAAATTTTGCGCATCGGCAGCACGTTTCCGCCCTCAAGTTTTAAAGAGGCCAGTGTCAGAAGATTGCGCTGTTCCCCTTTAGGGATGATCCGAAGCTTCTCTACCCCTACGTAGAGGTTGGAGAGTTCCGTCGCATTGACATCATCGCTGTTAAACCGATAATCAAATCCGAACTGCGCGTCTCCGTCCGCCACTTCGATCGGAAATTTCTCCCGAAAATAGCTCCACGGGGTATACAGCTTCCCCGATTTGAACGCAATACTCCCTCCGATATCGAAAGGGGCAAGGGCATCAATCTTCCCGCGGATGTCGAGGAAACCTCCATCGTTGATCGTTGCGTACAGGCGCATTTTGCCGTCTGCACTTGAAAGGTTCCGAAGATCGATATTATCGATTTTAAACCCTATCGGCCCTACCCCTTGCGCAAACGACTTCCCATCCGATACGTCGCTGTAATCCAATGAACCGTCTTGAAGGGTAAAATGACGGATAATCAATCCCATCGGTTCGGAAGAGGATTCCTCTTCTTCGGTATCGGAGCCGAGGTTGCTCAGCCATTTGAAGTTAAAATCTCCCTGCTCGTCACGCCGTATAGTGATTTTGGGTTCACTCAGCGTGATATCGCCGATAACCAGGCCCCCTTTCCACAGATACGCCGTCGGATCGACATTGATCGAGAACTTTCGGAGGGCAAACAAATCACCGTGTTTCGGTGTTTTAAACGCAACCCCTTTCATTCTCAGATGAAACGTAAAAGGATTAAAAGCGACCCATTGAACCGAGAATTCTCCCCCCTTTGTCGCTTCGGCAATCTTTTTCGGGGCAACGTTTTTTAAAAGATAGGGAACTCCCCAGAAACCCGCCGTGCCATAGACCGCAACTGCCGCTGCCAATGATTTGAGGATCAGCCCTTTTTTCATCTTGTATACCCCTGCCAAAATCTGTTTTCATTTTATCATAGTTAAATCTATATTTAGACATAATCATTTACTTTAATCTACAGAGGGATAGCCGAAATGAAGCGCAAACAAATTTACAATCCTACCTCCAACGAACACGTAAACGACCGTCAGGTTTTCGGCGGCAATCCTACCGGTATTTTCGAACTTAACAATATCAAATATCAATGGGCCTATAACCTCTGGGAGATGATGCTTAACAACACATGGTTCCCCAAAGAGGTCGATATGACCCGCGATGCCGTAGACTATAAATTTCTCACCGAGATGGAAAAAACGGCTTACGACAAAGCCCTCTCGCAGCTTATTTTCATGGACTCCCTCCAAACCAACAATCTGATGGACAACATCAACCCTTACGTAACCGCCCCGGAGATCAATCTGATTTTGGTACGCCAAAGCTTTGAAGAAGCGCTTCACTCCCAAAGCTATGCCGTCATGGTCGATTCCATCAGCCAAAACAGCGAAGAGATTTACGATCTCTGGCGCCGGGACATGATGCTCAAAACCAAAAACGACTCGATTGCGGCCCGCTATGATGCCCTCGCCCACGATCCGTCCGAGAGCGCTTTCGTAAAAGCGTGTTTCGCCAACCAAATCCTGGAGGGGATCTATTTTTACAGCGGATTCACCTATATCTATACCCTCGCGCGTTCGGGCAAAATGCTCGGCTCCGCACAGATGATCCGCTTTATCCAACGTGACGAAGTAACCCACCTCGTTTTATTCCAAAACATCATCAACACCCTGCGCCGTGAACGTCCCGATCTTTTCACCGAAGCGTTGATCGAAGAGGTTTACGATATGTTCCGCAAAGCGGTCGAGCTCGAAGTCGCATGGGGTCAATACATCACGCAGGGGCAGATTCTGGGTCTGACCAACGAAATCGTCGAACAATACATCCAGCATCTGGCCGACAACCGTCTCAATGCGGTTGGGCTCAAACCTCTGTACAACGTTACCAATCCGATCAAATGGGTCGATGATTTCTCCAAATTCAACGACCAAAAAACCAATTTCTTCGAAAGTACCGTCACCAACTATTCCAAAGGAAGCCTCAGTTTTGACGACTTCTAAGACCCGTCCCGTCGTTTCGTTGTGCATTGAAACGGATACCGATTTTCATGCCAACCTGAATCAACTGCTCCGACTGATTGAGCGATCCGAAGAGGATGCGATCATCGTAGCTCCCGAAGTCGCTCTGAGCGGATTTGCCTACGAACGCTTCGACGAAGCGGCCGCATTTACCGACCATGCACTTCAACAACTTCAAGAGCGCATCGGCAACCGCCTTCTGATTTTTACCGCGATTTCCAAAAAAGGAGATGCGTTTTATAACACGGCTTATGCGCTTCACAACGGTATCATCCTGCACAGCCAGGACAAATTGAAGCTTTTCGCTCTGGGAGCGGAGCATGAGCATTTCCGACCGGGAGAAGAGGGGGAGATCGCCCCTTTTGAGTTTGACGGAATTAAAATAGGGATTCTTATCTGTTTTGAACTCCGTTTTAAAGCGCTTTGGCAGCAGCTGGAGGGGTGTGACATCATCGCCGTTCCGGCACAATGGGGAAAACTGCGTCTGGATCACTTTGTCACCCTGACCAACGCTCTTGCCCTAATGAATCAGTGTTTTGTTATCGCCAGTGATGCCGCCAACGAAGAGACTACCGGCATGAGCGGTATTATTACCCCCTTCGGCGGTGAAATCCGCAACCACGGAAATCTCTCAACAACATCGCGTTATGAAGAGCGCACCGTCCTCTCCATGCGCCGATACCTCAACGTAGGAATAGTATGAATATCGATAAAATTACGGCGATCAAGACCACCCGCATGGCCGAAGAGATCAGCAAAAAATTCCCTCTCCGCCCGATCGTCAAAAATGCCATTATCCAAACCAACCGCGAAGAGTTCGTCCCTATCGCCATGCGCCACAACGCCTACCGCCTCGATGCCCTTCCGATCGGCGCACAACAATACATCTCTTCGCCTCTTACGGTTGCAAAAATGACCCAATACCTCAGCCCGGAGGGGTGTGACAGCGTTCTGGAAATAGGGTGCGGAAGCGGCTATCAGGCCGCCGTTCTTTCCCAAATCTTCCGCCGTGTATTCACCATCGAACGGATCGAAGCGCTGCTGCTGGAAGCCAAAGAGCGCTTCCGTCACCTGCGTTTGGGCAATATCCACACCCGTACTGATGACGGACAAAACGGCTGGGAGCAATACGCCCCGTTCGATCGGATTTTATTCTCGGCATCCGCACGCGAGATTCCCCAAAAACTGTTTCACCAACTCGCAGAGGGGGGAATATTGATCGCTCCGATCGACAAAGGTCGGGAACAGGTCATTACCCGTTTTACAAAGCAGGGGGGAAAAATCCACGAAGACCCTCTCGAAGTATGCGATTTTGTTCCGGTATTGGACGGAGTGGTACGACGATGAGCGATCAAAGAGAATTTTGGAACGAGCGCTTCGCCAAAGAAGGGTACTTTTACGGTTTGGAACCGAACCTTTATGTCGCATCCATCATCGATACGTTAGATGAGAACCGCAAAATCCTTTTTTTAGGGGAGGGGGAAGGGCGTAATGCCATCTATGCCGCCCGTGCAGGGCATCAGGTCACCGCACTGGATGCCAGCGATATCGGCTTGGCCAAATGTGCCGAACGTGCCCGCAGCGAAGACCTCGCGATAGAACTGATTCATACTGATCTGGAAGAGTGGAGTCCGTCCGATTCCTATGATGCGGTTCTCTGTTCTTTTCTCCACCTCGCCGAGCCTCTGCGTAGCGACGTTTTTGCCAAAGTGCTGGATGTCCTTTCAACAGGAGGCCTTTTCGGCGGCGAATTTTTCTCCGTTCATCAGCTCCCCCGTACGACCGGAGGCCCCAAAGACGAAACGCTCCTCTACACCGCCTCCGCACTCGAATCGATTTTTTCAGGATTGTCGTGCGAGATCGCCGAACTGCACGAATGCGATGCCGAACTCTTCGAGGGAAGAGGGCATAACGGTATCGCTTCAGTAGTGCGGATGCAGGTACGACGCCGATGAGTCTTCCCGAAGCCTTTACACAGCGGCTGGAGCAGATTGTTCCACGTGAACGCTTCGGAAATGTTCTCTCTACCTTTGATCTTCCCAAACAGGTCACGTTCCGTGTTAATCCCCTCCAAACAACTCCCGAGGCTCTCGAAGCCGAACTGACCGCCTCGGCAATAGTGTTTGAACGGATAGAGTGGGGCGTTTTGCAAGGGGTTTACCGTATCGATCCCGCAGACAAGCTTCGTCTCACCCAAACCGAAGCGTTTTACAAGGGGCATTTCTATATCCAAAACCTCTCATCGATGATCGCTCCCGTTTTGCTGGCTCCTGAACCCGAAGAGACCGTTCTTGATCTCGCCGCCGCACCGGGAGGCAAAACGCTGATCCTCGCTTCGATGATGCAAAATACGGGATGGCTCTCCGCCGTGGAGCCCTCACGGGAGCGTTTTTTCCGCATGTGCGATAATCTAAAATCCCAAGGTGTAACCAACGCCCATACCTACATGACCGACGGACGCAGTGTAGGGAAAAAATGTCCTCTGATGTTCGATCGCATTCTTCTCGATGCACCATGCTCGTCCGAAGCACGATTCAAAAGCTTCGATGAAAAATCGACAATGTTCTGGACCCTTCACAAGGTCAAAGAGACCTCCAAACTCCAGCGCCGCCTCCTCCTCTCGGCATTCGATGCCCTCAAACCCGGCGGGAAACTCCTCTATTCGACCTGTTCTTTCTCTCCTGAAGAAAATGAATCACCCCTTCAGCACCTTTTAGAGCGCCATGGAGAGCATTTAAAGACACTTCCTCTAGTCTTACCCTTCGATAACGTTCAAAAGCCTCTGACACGCTGGGGAAAAGAGATTTTCGATGAACGAATCCAAAATGCCGTACGAATTTTGCCGACCGATACGATCGACGGATTTTTTATTTGTCTGTTGGAGAAAACTCAATGAAGTCGATTCTTTTTGTATGTCTCGGAAATATCTGCCGCTCACCGATCGCTGAGGGGGTGGCCCGTCGGCTGATAGAGCAGGAGGGTCACGGTATTACCGTCGATTCGGCGGGAACCGGAAGTTGGCATATCGGCGAGGCTCCCTGCCGCCATTCGATCACCGTTGCACGGAACAATGGCGTGGATATCTCTTCTCTGCGTGCGCGCCAGGTGCATAAAAACGATTTTCAGAAGTTTGATCTCATCGTAGCTCTCGATCAAAGCAACTACAACGATTTACAAGCGATGGGAGCTAAAAATCTGGTAAAACTCGGAGAATTCGGATGCGGGGGAGCCGATGTCCCCGATCCCTATTTTTTTGACGGGTTTGAAGGGTTTGATCGCGTCTTCGCAATGATCGAGTCATGTGTCGCACAGCTTCTCAGCGAACGCGGCTAAAAATTCTTCTCGATATAGATCATATCATAATTCGATCCGCCGTGATTGACCCCGTTAATCAGGCCGAAAACCCCCGAACGGTGTTTCAGAGCATACCCGATATAGGTATCCTTCCAATCAGGAACTCTGAGCAAGCGCCCGATATCGATGTCGGCACTGATGTCTAGGTAGTTAAGGAACTTGGAGGTATTGCTCCCTTTTTCTCTTGCGTCGATCACTTCCGTAATCGGAATCTGTTCGGCTAACGAAATCCCTTCCGCTCCCCCGATACGCAGACGATTGTCCCACACATCGATGTTATAGTACGCTTTGACATATACTGTTCCTTCCCAGAAACTCTCTTGATGATGGTTCTCTAAAAAACGGTAAATGGAAGCTTTCAGATAAATGTCGATCGGAAGATCGTATATCCCTCTGGCGAGTAAATATCCTCCGTCGATCCCTAACACATGGGTTTTGGCACCGCTAAATTCCCCTTCGCCGCTTAAAATCTGCCCCAGATCGTTTTTGTCGGCGATCCCCCATCCTAAACGTACCGAATAAAGATCGTCGCTTCCAAACGCGACCGCTCCCAATATCCCTAGTGTAACTATGGCTTTTCGTATCATTTCTCTCCTATCCGCTGTACGGAAGTTCTTCGTACCCGATGGAAGCCCCTATGATATAAAGCGGGGCCTCTTTTGCGCGGCCATTATAACTGCCGATTGTTAATGCATTGTGCGAGGGTGTTAGTTCCACCGTGATCCCATCGGACATATCCAAAGAGGATAAAACATTATCGCTCACGAGTTTAGCATCGGTTACGCTATCAACCTTGAAAAGAACGTCGATCCAATCGTAGCCGCGGGCACTGTCCTGAACACTGAAACGGATGGCGATGGAAGTAGGGGAGAGGGGGGTGAGGGAACGGATCTCGCCGTCTCTGGCAAAATCGATCCGTTCCATTAGTTTTTTTATTGAAGTAGTTGTTAATGGCGTCATCATTTACCTTAAAATATATAAGTGAGATTCCCTTAACCTGAAATTTATCTTACAATAAGTAAAATACAGCCCTACAATTCTTGTTGTACCTCGTTCTTAGTACTTTTGCAGAAGGACTAAGAACTCTACTATTTTCGTCATCATTTGAATCAGAATCAAGATTTTTTCCATATTGTCACCCCCTCTCGTAAAGAAATTTCTTCTACGTATTTAGAAAGGGATTAGGAATCTCATTTATATATTTTGTATGTACTATTATGCCGAAATATAGATTTATCTATGATTATATGAAAACAGACTAAAGCCCTAATTTGGGCTTTACTGGCACCCTTCACACTCCATCGAGCGGTCTGCCGTATCTTGCTTTTGCTCCGGCGATTGGGAACGGAGGTAATAAGTCGATTTGAGACCCAGTTTCCAAGCGAGCATATAGATGTCGTTGAGATATTTCCCGCTGGCTCGGTCTAGGGTGATAAAGATATTGAGACTTTGCCCCTGATCAATCCATTTTTGGCGGATTGCCGCTGCTTTGACGAGGATCGTTTGATCGAGATCATACGCAGGGGTGTAATAGCTCCACGTATCCGGGCTGAGTTTCGGAGCTACGACCGGAATCAATCCTGAAAGATTCTCTTCAAACCATTTGCGTTTGTAGATCGGCTCGATCGTCTGCGTCGTCCCCGTGAGGATCGAGATCGAACTGGTCGGTGCGATCGCCATCAGATAGCCGTTACGCATCCCCTGACGTTTGATCGTTTCGCGCAGCTCGTCCCATTCATAGTTTGGAGCGAACAATCCGCCGCGATCGACGAGATTTTGCACCTCTGCCGTTGCGTGATCCATCGGTAGAATTCCGCGGCTCCATTTTGACCCTGCGAATTCGGCATAAGAACCTTTTTCGACGGCAAGATCGCTGGAAGCTTTGATTGCATTGTAGCTCACCGCTTCCATCACTTCATCGACTTTGTCAAAATGCTCTTGGCTTCCCCATACGATTTTGTTTTCCGCAAGCATCTGCGCTTCGCCCATGACGCCCAGACCGATCGCTCGGCTGCGCATGTTCGTCCGTTTTACTTTTTCCAACGGATAGAAGTTCAGATCGATTACGTTATCGAGCGCACGGATCGCAACCGGAACGATCCGATCGATATCCTCTTTGGTATGGATACGGGAAAGATTGACCGATGCGAGGTTACATACTGCCGTCGCACCGTCGACTTTCTCTTTTTCGACGATATAAATCGGTCGTCCGCCCAGCGAATCGAGAGCCGTTACCTTGTTTGCGGGTTTTTCGATTCCGCTGTCGACTTTGACGATTTCGTCTTCTTCATAAGTGACGAAAGAACCGTCTTCAAATTTGATTTTTACCAGATAGTGATTCGGCTGCGTGTTTTGGAAAATCTCGGTGCACAGGTTTGAACTTCGGATTACTCCGTAATGGTCGTTCGGGTTGGCACGGTTGGCACTGTCTTTAAAACAAAGGAACGGGCTTCCCGTCTCGAAATACGAAGTAAGGATTTTTTTCCACAAATCTTTGGCTTTGGTATGTTCCTTGACCACATTCGGATCTTGTTCGAGTTCGAGATAGCGTTTTTCGAAATCGGCCCCGTAGAGTTCGCTGAGTTCTTTGACGTCAAACGGATCGAACATCGTCCAGATTCCGTCTTCGACGACACGTTTCATAAACATATCGTTGATCCAAAGGGCAGGGAATAAATCATGCGCACGTCGGCGCTCTTCTCCTGAGTTTTTCTTCACATCGATAAAATCTTTGACATCCATGTGCCACGGCTCGAGATAAACGGCGATGGCCCCTTTACGGGTTCCGAGCTGATCAACCGCGATCGCGATGTCGTTGGTGATTTTCAAAAACGGTACGGTTCCCCCTGCAGCATTCTTGTGTCCGTCGATAAATGAACCCATGGCACGCACCTGTGTCCAGTCCCAACCGATCCCGCCACCGAATTTGGAGAGCAATGCCATCTCTTTGTAGGCGTCGAAAATCCCTTCAATATTGTCCGGAGACGATCCGATGTAGCATGAACTCAGCTGATGACGGGTTGTACGGGCATTAGAGAGAGTAGGAGTCGCCATCATAACCTCAAATTTAGAGATCATATCGTAAAACTTTTTCGCCCACGTTTGACGATCCGATTCGTTTTGAGCCAGGAACATCGCTACCGCCATAAACATATGCTGAGGCAATTCGATCGGATCGCCTTTGCGGTCTTTGATCAGATAGCGGTCATACAACGTCTTAACGCCGAGGTAGTTAAACTCCAGATCGCGTTCGGGAACGATATACGCATCCAAGTCCGCTAAATCGTATTTTTCCTTCAATCCCAGAAGAATGCGCCCTTCCGCTTCACCGCGTTCAAAGTAGCTCTGCAAAGTACCGTATCCCGTAAAACCGTTGACACGGTGGTACAAGTCATAAAGAAAAAGACGCGATGCGACGAACGTCCAATTCGGAGAATCGATATCGATCTTGTCAACAGCCGTCTTGATCAGGGTTTGCTGGATCTCGTTACTGTTGATTCCGTCACGGAATTGGATCTGCGCATCGACTTCAAGCTCGCTTTGCGATACGTTGACAAGCCCTTTGACGGCGGCAGAAGTATATTTTTGAATTTTGGTAATGTCCAACGGTTCACGGCGCCCGTTACGTTTCACAATGGTTAGCATCTCTCTCCCTTAACTCTCTCAAAAGCTGTATTATAATCACTGAATATTGTATTGTTTCTTATACCGAAAGAAACTATTTTAATGATAATTATTTGAACACCCGTGCAAAAATTTTATCCACATTTTTGGTGTAATAATCATAATTGAAACATTCGCGGATCGCCTCTTCGCTCAAACTTTGACGTAGCTCTTCGTCTTCCAAAAGGTATTGCAGATAGAGACTTTCCCCTTTTTCATTGACGGCACTTTTACCGTGCTGCAATCCTTCCCATACTTTCATCGCATTGCGTTGAACAATACGGTAGGCATCTTCACGGCTTACACCCTTAAGAGGCAATTCAAGTAAAACACGTTGGGAGAAAACGAGTCCGCCGGTTAGATTAAGGTTACGCATCATGTTCTCAGGGTAGACAACAAGATTAGCGATAACACTGTTAAAACGGTGAAGCATGAAATCAGCTGTAACAAAACTGTCCGGCAACCAGAAACGCTCCGTTGAACTGTGAGAAATATCACGCTCATGCCATAACGCTACGTTTTCCATTGCAGGGATAACATAGGCTCGAACCATACGTGCTAACCCTGTGATATTCTCCGTCAATATCGGATTGCGTTTGTGCGGCATTGCGGATGAGCCTTTTTGCCCTTTCGCAAAAAACTCTTCACACTCATACACTTCGGTACGTTGCCAGTGGCGAACCTGTACCGCAAATTTTTCGATCGAGCTTGCCATCAATGCTAACGCCGAAGCAAGACGTGCATAGCGGTCACGCTGAATAACCTGGTTAGATGCCGGAGCCGGTTTGAGTCCTAACGCTTCGCACGCATACTCTTCAAGCTCTAACGGTGCGTGAGCGAAATTACCCATGGCTCCCGATACCTGACCGACGGAAATCACTTCCATCGTTTGTTGCAGGTTTTCCAAATGGCGAGCCATCTCATCATACCAAACCGCTAACACCAAACCAAACGTAATCGGCTCACCGTGAATTCCGTGGCTTCGTCCGACGAGTAATGTCATCTTGTGTTCTTCGGCCCGTTTTTTGATCGATTCCATCACCATTTTGACATCATCGATAATCAATGCCAATGAATCACGCATCTGAAGAGCGACAGCAGTATCCACCGTATCGGAAGATGTCATACCGTAGTGGAACCAACGACTCTCCTCTCCGAGGGTTTCAGAGACCGATGTCGTAAAAGCGATTAGATCATGGCGAGTAATCGCTTCGATCTCATCGATACGCTCTACACTGAACCCTGCATTCTCTACAATCTTTTTAGCATCTTCATCCGGAATGAGACCCAATTTATTCCATGCAACGACAACCGCTTTTTCAACATCGAGCCATGCTTGGTATTTTGCTTGGATACTCCATTTGGATTTCATCTCTTCTCTGGCATAACGATCTACCATTTCTCAACTCCTTAGTATGCTAAAATGCGCTTCATAAAATAAGCCGAAAATCTTAGTATGATATTGGCTCTTACTATAAGTTATAGTCTATCCAACCCTCCCTAAAAAGGAATTAAATTGCCATTCGTTACCAAACGTCTTTACGCGCCGAATCGTCAAAAAGCCTTTCTTTTTTTGATGCATGAATTAGGTATTCCCCAAAACGAAGCGCAACGTTTAATCGCCAAAGGTAGACTTTCCCAAAACGGCATCGTCATGTCAAACAATGCAGGCTTCATCGAGGGCGAATGCGATTTTATACTGTTTGAACCTCTTTCTCTCGGATTGGAACCTACGTTTGTCGCAAGCGAATTTGCCATATATGATAAACCTAGCGGTTTGCTTGTTCATCCTCAAAATCGTCATACTCCCTACTCGCTTAACGATGAGATTAAACACCGTTTCGGTCATGAAGCGAACATCACCCATCGTATCGACCAAGAGACGAGTGGATTGGTTTTGGCCGCGCGAAACAAAGAGAGTGAACGTGTTCTAAAAATGATGTTTGAAGAGCGCCAAATCACTAAGAAATATTTAGCTATGGTGAAAGGTCATCTGTCGCAGCCTCTCGATATTCAAGAACCTCTTTTACGCCGTGAAGATTCCAGTTCCATTATTCGGATGATTGTACGTGTTCATCCCGAGGGAAAACCTTCGCGCACATTTATCATCCCGCTTCACTATTTTCCCGAGACCGATACAACTCTCGTCGAGGCTTCACCTTATACCGGACGCCAACATCAGATACGCGTTCATTTGTTTCACGTGAAACATCCGATCATCGGAGATCCGATCTACAATCAAGATGAAACCGATGCCGTCCGTTTTTTAGATCGTGAGATGAGTGAAGCGGAACGTTTTACGAATACCGGTGCTTCCCGCCTCTTGCTTCATGCGTATTCACTCGATTTTACCTACAATAGCAATCCGTATCATATTGTCTCGCAAGAAGACTTTATCACACAATGTTTTGAAGCAATGAAGCAAAAATAATCCTATGCCGTTCGTTACCAAAAAACTTCATTCTCCCATTCGCCAACAAGCACTTTCATTTTTAATGAATGAACTCGGATATTCACGCAGCGAGGCTCAGCGTCTGATTACAAGAGGACGAATCTCACAAAACGGTACCGTTATGAATGAGCAGTTCGGATACATTGAAGAAGGTGATTTTGAGTTCATCTGTTTTGAACCGTTATCATACGGTTTCAAACCTATGTTTGTTGCTAACGACTTTGTCGTCTATGACAAACCCAATGGTTTGTGCGTTCATCCCAATAGCCGTAAATCGGGATATTCTCTGAACGATGAAATCAAACATCTCTACGGAAATGAAGCTAACGCAACCCATCGTATCGATCAGGAGACAAGCGGTTTGGTTTTAGTCTCTCTCAATAAAAACAGTGAAGCCGTTTTAAAGCGGTTATTCTCTGAACGACGTATCACCAAACGTTATCTCGCTATGGTAAAAGGGCATCTCAAAGAGCCTCTGGATATCAACGAGCCGCTCCTTCGAAACGATCACCCCAATCTATTAGTCAGCATGGTCGTCAAAGTAGACAGTGCAGGAAAAGTATCACGTACCCTCATAAAGCCGCTGCGCTATTTTCCTGAATCAGATACTACTTTGGTGGAAGCCTCACCGCTCACCGGACGTACCCATCAAATCAGAGTCCACTTGTTTCACGTGAAACATCCTATCGTCGGAGATCCGGTTTACGGCCAGGATCAAGCCGATATCGAACGGTATATACGAAAAGAGCTGTCAAGGGAAGAGATATATCAAAAGAGCGGTGCAACCCGTCTTTTACTTCATGCTCATACATTAGAATTTGAATATAGCGGTATCTCCTACCGAATTATTTCGGAAAGAGATTTCGGTGCGGAGTGTTTGGAAGCGATGAAAATCAATCCACGCATCTAATATAGCGTTGGCGTTTTGACTCTTTGATTTTACGGATATCGACTAATATATAACCGTCAATACAACTATTGAAATCGGTATCGATCCCGAAATCCATAAATTGGACTCCACCCTCTTCACACAACTCACTGTATTGTTTATAAAGGGTAGGAACCGATACGTCAAAGGCTTTGAGATAGTCTTTAAGACGTCTAAAGTCTTCAGCATAGTCTTCTCCGCTGAATAACTCCGTAAATTCCGCACGCACATAATCTGAGAGATGGTAAGGCGATTTTGCTTTTACCATCGTGTGATCCGAACCGAAATAGAGAGAATAAAAATAGACTAAAGCTTCTTGGGCGTGTTTCGGAAAACTCCCTGAAATACTGACAGGACCCATCATATATTTGATGTGCGGATTATGGCTCAAATAGGCCCCGATCCCTTGCCAAAGATAATCTAATGCTCGACTTCCCCAGTATTTCGGCTGAACAAAACTGCGTCCCAACTCAATAGCATCTTCTAGCACCGAATCGAATTGATCGTTCATTTCGCATAAATCGCTCATGTATAATCCCTCTTTACCCAGCCAAGAGAGAATCCATTCACACTCTCCGATACGATAGGCGCCTGCAATTTCAAGAGCCTCATCGTCCCACAATACTAGATGATGATAATAGCGGTCATACGCATCGACATCACGGGCGCGTCCGCTCCCTTCTCCTACTTTTCGAAAAGAGTACTCACGTAATCTTCCAATTTCGTTGATGATATTTGGAGCGTATTCTTGTTCGATCAAATAAATCTGTTTGTTATCACTTGTCAACCCGATCTGTTCCCCTTTACGAAGCTCTGCTCTGAGATCCTGACGCGATACGGGATGAGCAATCGAACATTCGGTAGGATATATCCCTTTTTTCCCTTTCGAGAGTCTCAAGAGGTGTTTACGGAACAATCGCGCATGACGTTTTTCAGTCAAATTAAAATCGTTAAGCGCTTTCTCACTGACCATTTGACCGATCGTAAAATCAAAAACCCGATTACGAGCGGCAAAAATCTCATGACTTAACAACAATGCCCCTAACGGTTTGTAAATCCATGAGACGCCATAGAAAAGAGGACTATTCTTTCCTTTGATATAAATAGGAAGGATCGGCGTTGCGTTACGCTTCGCAAATTTAATAAATCCCCCTTTCCATGCACCCTCTTTAATACCGAAAAATCCGGCACGGGAAACTTCGCCTGAAGGGAAAAAGATAACGGCTTCTTCCGCTTGTAACGCATTGTCGATTTGACGTAATGCATTTTTGGAGAGTTTATCGTTGAAATTATCGACGCCGATCATAAACTCTTTGAGCTGTACGATTTCAGAGAGCATACGATTAGCAACGATTTTCACTTTTCTATCCTGACGGACGGAACATACCATTTGTATCAGACACAAAGCATCCAATGCCCCCAACGGATGATTGGCTACTATAATAACTTTTCCCATAGAAGGAATATTTTCAATTTGCCGATGAACGGTCTTATACGATACATTTAAATATTCCAAAACGGCATTAATGAATTCCAAACCGTTTTTACCCTCATGCATTTCCATAAAACGGTTAATCGATTTTTCATGAAGAAGAAGTCGTGTCAATCCGACAATCGTTTTATTGATTAAAGGAGGATATTGAAATACCTTCGGGTGTTCTTTGCGTAAAATCATTTCTGCATTAACCATCGTCTTTATCCTCTGTTTTCACATCTATTAATCAAATAGTAAAATGTATCGATTTCAGTGTGATTACGTTTTGATTACTGCTGTGTAACATAATTGTTCGAAAACAAAATCTCGAATTATGTGAATAACTTTTTATAACAATGGCTTAATGAATATTTAACCGGGTAAAATTCTCGGAAGTCCCTAAAATAGGCGTTTTAAGGCTGGTTGAAGGTAGTGATTTCAGTCTATATTTATCTAAATATTTTCTGAAATGGAGAAGAATTTTTACAGATTATTTGAAAAAATCGGTTTAACTTATTCACAGAGCACTCACAGTGTGAATATTACACATTTTTAAAATTTTTCTTTTTTTCTTATACATTTAAGAAAATTCTCAGTGCTGTAACAAGGATAAACATTTAAGCGTTTTATCAATCTCAAAATATTAAGACTCTCTAAGCCTCTTTAGGTACACTTTTACCCTAGCGACTCTCCTGGTGTGTTAGTCGCTTTTCGTACTTTCTGACTCTTTTGATTTAAATCCAATTTGACTCTTTGCGCATGAGCGATTGCAACCGCCATAGCATCGGTAATATCCAACGGTTTAATCTCTTTGGTAATCCCTAAAATCTGTTTCACCATAAAAGCCACTTGTTCTTTTGCCGCCTTTGCTTTTCCCGTCAATGCTTTTTTGACTTGTAACGGTGTATATTCGGCAAACATCCCGTATTCCTGTAATAATTTAAGAGTGATTGCCCCTCTAAACTGTGCCAGTTTTAAAACAGTCTTCGGATTGTGGGCATAGAAAATATCTTCCATCGCTACCTCATCGATAGTATGAGAACGAAACAGTTGTTCAATCGCCTCACACACTTGGGGAATTTGATATTGAAGCGCTTCACTTTTCATCTTGATCAATCCGGCTTCGACAAGACGAATTTTTTGCCCTTCTATACTTACAAGTGCATAACCGCAATTACGGGTCCCCGGGTCTATCCCCAATATCGTCATACTCTTCCGCCTTACAAATTTTATATGCCGTAAATCTGTTCACATAGGTGAATATCTTTTATTCACCTCTTCTTTGAACCTAATTATAGGCAAATATTGGTATTATTCACATCACTATTCACAGGGAACAAAAAAATGAATTCGATCGGCAAACAAGTTTTAAACGCACTTAAAAATGAGATTAGTGAGATTGACTATCAACGCTACGTCAAACAACTAACCTACGATGAAAGCGAGTCCAAAAGCAATATTGCTATCTTTCGTGCTCCCAATCCTTTGATTGCCAATTGGACCCGGACTAAATTTGCGGAAAAGATTGCCCATCTTTTCGAAATCAAAACAGGTATCAAACCTTCCGTATCGATTTTAGTGCAATCTACTGCTGCACAAACACTCCAAAATACAGCTACAAATGCAATCGTAGAGAGACCTAGCGGCGGATCGCTACTCAATCCTTCTTTCACCTTTCAAAATTTTATTGTCGGCGATTCGAATAATTTTGCCTTTATCGCCGCTAAAAACGTAAGTGAGAAACCGGGAGTCGTTTATAATCCTCTCTTTATCTACGGAGGAGTCGGACTGGGAAAAACCCACTTGATGCAGTCGGTCGGAAATGTAATGCTCTCACAGGGCAAAACGGTCATTTACACTTCGGTAGAACAATTTCTAAACGATTTTACCCGTCATCTCAGCAACCGTACAATGGATCGTTTTAAAGACAAATACCGTAAATGTGATTTGCTTCTTATCGACGATATTCAATTTCTAAGCAACAAAAACCAGATTCAAGAGGAATTTTTCCATACTTTCGATGCGCTGCGCAATGAAAACAAGCAGATTATTATTACCTCCGATAAACCCCCTAAAAAAATCGGTGGACTCGAAGAACGTCTAAAAAGTCGATTTGAATCGGGTTTGGTTGCCGATATTCAGCCTCCCGAACTCGAAACAAAAATCGAGATCATTAAAAAGAAATGTGAAATCAACCGCGTTAAACTCGATCGCGAAGTTATTAACTATGTGGCAACGATCATCGAGAACAATACCAGAGAAATCGAAGGGATCCTTTCAAAGCTCAATGCTTATTCACAGCTCATGGGAGTCGATATTACGATCGAATTTGCCCGAAACGTCCTCAAAGAGCAAATGGCTGAAAAACGGAGTAATATCACTACCGACCTTATTATGGATACCGTGGCCAAAGAACTTAATATCAAACCGAGTGAGATCCGTTCTAAAAGCCGTAACAGCAATATCGTTTACGCCCGTCGGATCGCCATTTACCTTTCCCGTTCTCTTACACCCAACTCGATGCCTCAACTTGCACAATATTTCGGAATGAAAGATCATACGGCCGTTAGCCATACTATGAAAAAGATTCAAGAGCTGATGAAAAACGACGAAGATTTCCGAATCAAAGTCGAAGAACTCTCCAATAAAGTCTCTATGGCTACTCCGGAATAGTATTTTGTGTTTGTAAAGCCGATTTAAAAAAGATATAATTCAACACGTGAACAACTGTGAATGAAACAAACTAGATTCATCACATCAAAATAGCAGAAGAGAGGGGAACAAATCAGATGTTTTCACACATTCACACCCCCTTATTACTATCTACTACAATTGATGATATAAATAATAAAAGGAGTCTTTTATGAAAATTACCGTTGACAAGTCGGTCCTGGAAAATATCCTTCTGCATCTTCAACCCTTTTTAGAAAAAAAAGACACATCTCAAATCACATCTCATATCCTCCTCTCCACAGACGGAAGAACCCTTTTTGCAAAAGCAACGGATTATGAAATCGGACTTGTCATTCAAACAAACTCGGTAAGCGTAGAAGAACCCGGTTCTATTACCGCAAACGGTAAAAAGCTTCTCGATATCGTCCGTATCTTAAAAGACGAAGAAATTGAACTAAATCTTGACAAAGACACTCTTCATATCCGTCAAAAACGTTCCAATTTTAAATTACCGACATATAAAAGCTCCGAATTTCCGGCATTCCCTTCAACTGAGGGAAAACCGAACATCGCGATCAATTCTCATCTTCTTATCGAATCACTCAAAAAAATTACCCCTGCAGCCGATACCAACAATCCGAAATTTGAACTCAACGGTGCTCTCATCGATATTAAAAGCAATCAAATCAACTTTGTAGCTACCGATACCCGTCGTTTGGCTCTTGTTCACATTGACAGTCAAAATGATGCCGAACTCTCTATTATCGTCCCTAAAAAAGCGATTATCGAGATTCAAAAACTCTTTTCCGATAACATCGAGATTTATTATGACAATACCCATTTGATCATCAAATCGGAAGACTCTTTGTTCTATACCAAACTGATCAACGGAAAATTCCCGGATTACACCCGTATCATTCCCAAAGAGGCTCAACGTTCTATCACTTTGCCGAAAAGTGCGATTTTAACCGCTATCAAGCAAATCACGACAATCTCAAATGATCTCAAACTTACTTTTCAAAGCGATACCATTTTATTCGAAAGTTTGAGTGATGACAATATCGAAGCAAAAACGGCCGTTGAAATTGAAAACGGATTCGATGTCCCTTTTATCCTTGCCATCAACAGCCGTTACATCATTGACTTTATCTCACAAATCAACGGAACCGAATTTATTCTCGAAGCCAATGAATCCAATCAACCTTTCGTTCTTAAAGATAATAATTTTAAAACGATTATCATGCCGATCGTAATCTGACATCTCCTCTCAAAAATCCCTGATGAAGGGATTTTCTCTACAAAACCTTCTTTTTAGTTTATATCAGGTAAAATAAAGCCATTTAATACGCTACTTATGGAGCAAACATGGAACAAAACTACGGTGCCGGCAATATTAAAGTCCTAAAAGGTCTCGAAGCAGTTCGAAAACGACCCGGAATGTATATCGGTGATACCGGTCATCGCGGATTACACCATCTTATCTACGAAGTCGTTGATAACTCGATCGATGAAGCGATGGCGGGGCACTGTGATACGATCACGGTAACATTGACCAAAAACGGTACCGCAATAGTAAGTGATAACGGTCGGGGTATTCCGACCGATATGCATCCGACAGAGGGAATTTCTGCGGCAACGGTTGTTTTGACCGTATTGCACGCAGGGGGAAAATTCGACAAAGATACTTATAAAGTCTCGGGCGGTTTGCACGGGGTAGGGGTATCGGTTGTTAATGCCCTCAGTAGCGATCTCAAAATGACCATTCACCGTGAAGGTCAATCGTTTGAGCAAAACTTTAAATGCGGTATCCCGCAAGAACCTTTGGCCGTAACCGGTACTACCCGTAAACGGGGAACAACCATCGAGTTTTTTCCGGATCCGACCATCTTTACCGAAACGATTATTTTCGATTACGACTATTTGGCAAAACGGTTCCGTGAACTGGCATATCTAAATCCTCGTATTACGATTATTTTTAAAGATGAACGTAACGGCGCGAGCAATACGTATCACTTTGAAGGCGGTATCAGCCAATTCGTAACGGATGTGAATAAAAAAACGGTCGTAGCTTCTCCATTTGCCTTCAGCGAAAAAATCGAAGATATCGAGATGGATATCGCCATTATGTATAACGACAGTTACGACGATAAAACGTTTACCTTCGTCAATAACATTAACACTCCTAACGGCGGTACTCACGAAGCCGGTTTCCGTGCCGGTCTGACCCGTGTTATCTCAAATTACAACAAACAAAACGGCAATGCCAAAGAGAAAGACGTTCCTTTAACCGGAGAAGACGTATCCGAAGGGCTTATTTGTGTCGTATCGGTACGTGTGCCTGAGCCTCAGTTTGAAGGACAAACGAAAGGAAAACTCGGAAATACCTACGTTAGACCGTTAGTTCAAAAAGTAACGTATGAAAAACTGACCAAATATTTTGAAGAGAATCCGCTTCAAGCCAAAGCAATCGTTCAAAAAGCATTAATGGCGGCACGCGGACGTGAAGCGGCGAAAAAAGCGCGTGAGCTTACTCGTCGCAAAGATGCAATGACGGTTGGAACATTACCGGGTAAATTGGCGGACTGTCAAAGCAAAGATCCTTCAATCAGTGAACTCTATCTGGTGGAAGGGGACTCTGCGGGCGGTTCGGCAAAACAGGGACGTGATCGTGTCTTCCAGGCCATTTTGCCGTTAAAAGGTAAAATCCTCAACGTTGAAAAAGCACGTTTGGACAAAATCCTCAAATCTGAAGAGATTACAAACATGATCACGGCTCTTGGCTGTGGAATCGGCGAAGAGTTCAACGAAGAGAAACTCCGTTATCACAAGATCATCATTATGACCGATGCCGACGTCGACGGAAGCCACATTCAAACGTTGTTATTGACTTTCTTTTTCCGCTATTTGCCAAAAATCGTTGAGAATGGATACCTCTATTTGGCACAGCCGCCGCTTTACCGTTACCAAAAAGGGAAAAAAGAGATCTATTTTAAAGATGATCGTGTTATGAACGCATTTTTGATCGAAAACGGAATCGGAGCATTGGAAGTCGATAACATCGGTGCAAACGATTTGGTTAGTTTCTTTAAAATGGTCGATCATTACCGTTCGACGCTCGATGCGTTGGAACGCCGTTACGCTTTGGTTGATTTGATCCGTTACTTTATCGAAAACCCGGATTTGATCGGATTACCGATCAGCGAAATGTATACAAAAGTCGAAGCGTTTTTAAGTGCTAAAAATAATAATATTTTGAGTAAAAGTATCAACGACGAACAAATGCATCTGTTTGTTCAAACCGACAGCGGTTTGGAAGAATTGATCATCAATGATGAACTGTTTGCTTCTCCTCATTTTATCGAGGCAAACTATATCTATCAAAAAATTCAAGAGTGGAATTTACCGCTTGAGGGTGATTTGCTCGAATTGTTAAGCAAGATAACCGATTTTGCGAAAAAAGGCTCTTATATTCAGCGTTACAAAGGTCTCGGGGAGATGAATCCGGAACAGCTTTGGGAAACGACGATGACACCGGAAAATCGCGTATTGCTCCGTATTACGATCGAAGATGCGGAAGCGGCAGGAGAATCTTTCAATCTCTTTATGGGAGATGATGTAGAACCGCGCCGTAATTACATCGAAACGCATGCTAAAGACGTTAAACATCTGGATATTTAACCTTCATTTATGACCTACACCGAACAAAAAGAGAGGGAACACCGTTTTGCATTAGCCTTGCGGATGGGATTGCCTATCTTTTTTTTGAGTTCGGTTACCCTTTTTGCTTTTTTAACCCAGTCCTACACTACATTGGTTTCACTGATCGTTTTGTCTATCTCGTTGTTGGGGATAATGGTTTATTTTATTTTTTACCTCATTTATCAAAGTACCCGCGAAAACATCACCGATACGATCACACATACGTTTACAAGCGAATATTTTTTAAAACTTTTTTCCAAAGCATTAACGAAAAATACTCAAACGCTTGTTATGATCAGTATCGAAAATCTAACGGCGATCAATGAACGTTACGGGGTTAAAAACGGCGATATCATGTTACGGAAGATAGAGATTAAACTGGATGATTTTTTTCGGGACAAAGGATACGATAAACTTCCTGTCTGTCGTTACAAGGGGGGAGATTTTCTCCTTTTTTTTCCCGGAAAAAAAGAACAGTACACTGTTTTGCTGGAATTGCTAATGAGTAAATACCAAAACTATACCCAAGACGATATTGAAATTCGTCTCGAATCGGCCTTACTCGATTCTTCCGTCTCTGACAATGCCGATTCGTTAATCAGCCGTTTGTATGAACTCTATCACGATCGCGTTAATAACGAAAAAGAAGAATTTTATTCGATTAACGAACTCGAAAACGAAATCGTCGAAGCTTTGGAAAACAAACGTTTTTCAGTAGGATTTTGGCCTACGCGATGCGATGAATACTCATTATACGATACTACGGTTAAGTTGGTAGATTCCGAAGGAAGGTTTATTCATCAAAGTCGGTACGTCCCTGTCCTTAATCGTCTTAATCAAATGCGTCAGCTCGAAACGTACATTATCGAATACATCGGAAAATTATGTG
Organism: uncultured Sulfuricurvum sp.; assembly: GCF_937936435.1. Classification (GTDB taxonomy): domain Bacteria; phylum Campylobacterota; class Campylobacteria; order Campylobacterales; family Sulfurimonadaceae; genus Sulfuricurvum. Next base: position 53,507 of record NZ_CALDDG010000002.1, read on the forward strand.
ACGAACGAAATCGAAATTTTGTGGTAACGGTATCTTCGGTCACTTTGCGTAACCCTTATTTTTTTGAACATGCACTGACATTGTTTGAACGGTATCCGATGGCACGTTATAAAATAACACTCATGTTTGAAGAAAAAGAGTATTGTCACCAAATCGAACGGTTTGCACAGCAAATCGCCCATTATCGCAAGGCAGGATATAAAATCGCTCTGGATCGTTTAGGCGGCTATCATACAACGTTGCTTTACCTCAAAGAGCTGGAAATCGATCTTGTCCGTTTCGATACGCTTTATACCCGTCATATAAAAGAAGCGGGGTACCAGAACATTATCCAGGGGCTTAACCTGAGTGCCCATTTGTGCGGGGCAAAAACGTGGCTGTCGATGATCGAAGACGCCAATGTAGACATTCTTGCCCAATCGCTTAAAATCAATTGCCGTCAGGGAAATTATCTCGGTACGATTTTAACGGCCGATCAGCTCTGATCTTTGAATAAACGGGTTCATACTCAAATTTTTAAAAAAGGAAAAATGATGAAATACGGAGAACAAATTGTCGAAAATTTCGATATCGAAAAAGATTTTGAAATATGGCCGAATGCACATGAACGCGACTATGTGATAAAAGTAACGTTACCCGAATTTACCTGCCTCTGTCCACGCAGCGGTTATCCCGATTTTGCAACGATTTATGTTGAATATACGCCGGATAAATGGGTTGCTGAGCTCAAAGCCATTAAACTGTACATTAATTCGTTCAGAAACCGCCATATTTCGCACGAAAACAGTGCAAACGAGATATATTCGGTATTTGAACAAAAAATCGCTCCTAAGCGCTTAAAAGTGATTGCTGACTATTATCCGAGAGGAAATGTTCATACGGTAATAGAGATCGATAGTGAAAAAATAGAAAAAGTAAAGTAAAAGGTTTCTCAACAGTTTCACCGTCGTTATCGTAGATCGCTGCGATGATATTGGCTCCATCATAGAGATAGAGGTGGTAGTATTCACTGATCGTTTCATGGTTCGACAAGCTCACCACGAACGATTTGAAATGCTTTGTAAGCTGTCGTCCTAAAGGATCGTAGGTGGGGTATACGATTCTATCCTTCTGCGTATTGCGGTTATATTACTGCTCAAATCACGCATCAGGTTATAGTGCATCCCCTCATAGCCGATAAAGCGTTTGATGCCATCCATGTTGTAGGCGTATAAAACACTTTTGGAGCCTTGACGCTCGAGTTGTACTTGGGCATTGGTGTTGTAGACAAAGGATGAGCTACGAAAAAATAGCACTACTCAACTTTCCCTTTGGTCAGAAAAATACCTCCTGCGGAATCTTTACTCGCTACAAACCACAGTTGTCCATCAATATAAGCAGGTACTTTCATAAGATTATATTTATCCAATATTTCATACTTCCAAGTTTTACCGCGATCAAGCGTGTATACGTGGACAGGTACTCCAAAGACTTCATCGCCATAGTTAAAAAAACCGCCGATGTAGTTATCTTTTACATCCCAATAAATCTGGTAAGGTAGCTGTTTTGGAAGAAGTACGTATTCTTTGGTTTCAGGAAAATAATAGGATGTTTGAGTATCGCTTCCTTCATTAAGGGTATACTCTTCAATCTCTAAGCCCAATTGATGATTACTGATAGCGAATCCAACTATTTTTTTATGCTCAGGTATTTCAAAAACCTTTTTTTCTATTTGCATGGTTTTTAGATCAAGGAATAGAAATTCTTTATTTTCTGTCATCCCGACTATAGTATGATCGTTAAGCTGTTGTAGTGATTGTGTTTTATCGTAAAATTCTTTTAATGTACCCGATAATGGATGCCATGTTTTGCCGCCATCTTGACTCATCGTCACTGTTTTTAAAATTTCTTCTTCATATGGTGAAGGAGTGTGTTCAATAAACATCATTCCATTACTCCATGCAAACGATGGCTTCCAAGCATTTGAAACCCATGTTTTACCTAAATCAGTAGAACGGTAGTAACGTATTTTCTTGGTATCTTGTTCATCGACTTGTATATAGAGGGTGTTATTAGTAAAAATGGGGGGATTTCGACTATACTCAACAGTGCCATGCCCTAAGCATATCTTGTCAAATGTTTTTCCGTCATCGATTGATCGGAAGATATAGGCTTTTTCATTTCTTCCTACATAATTTTCATCAGATAGTGGAACGCCGAATTTGACTTCCCATTTATCTGTGACTTCTCTTTCATCGCTACCATAAACCAATAGAACATTTTTAATACCGTAGATACCATTTATTCTGTATTTTTCAAGAGATGGATACGATTTATGATTGATTTTCGATACAAATGGTGTTTCACCAATTATAGCCGTAGTAAAATCAATATCCGTCCACTGTGTTTTCACTTCTGTAAATTTTTTCATTGTGATCCCTATTTTTTGATTCGTAAAATATGAAGAGTTAAGAACAAAAACTGCTCCGATAGTAAGCCCAATTAGGCTAAATAGTATCCACATCAGATTCCTTTTTTGTCTTTTCATTCAAATAAACTTTTTATTGAGTTGATTATATCTTTTGTTTTTTCGATCAACTGATCAGTTCTATAACCAGCTTCGGCTTTACTACAGTTATTCATAGTTTCCCATACACCCATTTTTTCACGCATGATATTGGCTTGTTCCCATGTAGCCCCGTCTAGCCATTCTTTCCAGTCGGGAGTGGCTGCAATTTTCATTAAATCGCTACAAGGAAGCATTTTCATCGCATCAGGTCTGTAGGCATCTGGATGGGTTGCGAAAGCAAAATACCGATGATCGGCATTTCTGCACTCTATCCCTTGGAAAAAATTTCCATTTTTATATTGTTTTACTCTTGTGTTGAATTTCTCATTATTAAGAGATCTATAATCCAAATTAACCAATCCTTGATCCATAAATTGTTGTAATAGTATTAATGTTTTATCTAACCACTCCTGCCCTTCTGGAGAAAGATTTTGATAGGTTTCAGCTTTAAATTTAGAACAATATTTGAAACCGTAATTGAGATAATATTCAGGTGGTGTTCGATTAGCACATGGCTTATGTCGTTCGATAAAATTATCATAACGTTTTTGGTAATAATCACAGCTTCCTTTTGCCATTGCCGGAACCGGTTTTTTACAACATTCTTCTTTTGGTTTCGGCAGTGTTCCTTTGATTTTTGTTCCATCGCCCTTATTCACTTGGGCAGTTCCTCCACCATTAGAGAGCTTCGGTTTCGGAGGAATCGGATTCGTTCCTGTTGTAGTTTTGGAGAGTACCTGTTGAGAATGATTGACTGCTCCCCCCGTTGCCACTGCACTAAACCCACTATCATCTATAAAGTTCACCGGATCATTCCCCACATACCGATAGAAGTTCGTATCCCCACCGAGGAATCCTATCGGGTCGGGAGTGATAAATCGTCCGATGGTCGGGTCATAGTAACGTGCACGGTAGTAGTACAAATCATCGGTGTCGAACTCTCTACCTGTATAACGATAGGGGTTTAGAGTTTGAAGCCCTTCGGTGTGTTCGCTTTTAGTAATATTACCGTAAGTATCGTATTCGTAATACTCGATGATTTGAGCGTTTTGATCACTGAGAGCTACTATAGAGTTTTGGTGATCTCTGTGGTAGTAGTAGGTTTGGATACGGGAGTGGTTAAAGAGGTATTGTTCACTCTCATCCAGTGTCTCATAGTGGCGTTGCTCATCGGGTGTTAATGCTTTCGTGGGATGAACGCTGATACTGAGAGGGGAATCGACAGCTTCATCGTGCAACAGTGTTGCCAATAGTGTATCGGTATCGGCATCGTAGATAGCGACGATGTCCGCTCCGTCATAGAGATAGCGGTGGTGGTATTCGCTGATCGTTTCATGGTTCGACAAGCTCACCTTAAGCGATTTAAAATGCTTTGTGAGTCGGCGTCCTAACGGGTCGTAGGTGAAGCGTATCTCAGTTCGCACTGAGCCAGTCGTTGGGTGAACGGGAGAGGCGGTATGAGCGGAGTACGTCACCAAATACCCCTCACTGTCATATGTATAGGTCGTTTGAGCGGTCGGTGAGCTCTTTTGGGTGAGCCGTCCCATAATATCGTAGCGGTAGTGGGTATCTCCCTGACGCATCAGACGCTGTGTGATCGGATCGATGTGGGTATTCTCTCCCAGCAGATTGCCTGCGTCGTCATAAGTATAGTTCTCGCTTCCCACTTGGAGAACCCGATAGGCAGAGTCGTAGGTGATGGGGAGGTTGTTTTTTTGGACGATACGCGATGTCTTGTCGTATTGATAGGAGAGGAAGAGTTGCTCTCCCAAAGAGCGGTTAGTGAGCCTTCCGAGAGGATCGAATGCGCTTTTACTTTCGATACGGTTGGGGTAAGTCAGAGAGGTTTGACGGGAGGCTTGATCGTAAGTGAGGGTGTACGATTCTACCCCTCTGCGTATGGCGGTTATATTACCGCTCAAATCACGCATCAGGTTATAGTGCATCCCCTCATACCCGATAAAGCGTTTGATGCCGTCCATGTTGTAGGTGTATGAGACACTTTTGGAGCCTTGACGCTCGAGTTGTACTTGGGCATTGGTGGTGTAGACGTACTCGACAGTGTTGATGCCATCATTCGCACGGGTGAGATTCCCCATGTCGTCGTAGGTGAATAGGATGGTTTTATCACGGCTGCTTTTGGAGAGTACACGTCCTCGTTTATCATGGGTAAAGTCGATACGTTCTCCATCCGCTGTTTCGATAGAGGATAGATGCCCTTTGGTATAGCTATAGATGCTCTCTGTTTTATCGGGAGCAATCACACGGGATAAAAATCCCTCTGCGTCATAGAGATATTGCGTAACGTTTCCGCTAGAATCGCTCAGAGTGCTAAAGCGTCCTGCCGGATCGTAGGTAAAGTGGATCGTCGGTGCGGTAGATACGCTGTGAGGCACACGCTGGGTTTGGGTGATGGAGATGAGATTGGAGAGTCTATCGTAGCTAAAGTGCTCAATCTGCTCATTGGGATCGATAACGGCGGTGTTGTTCCCCAGTTCATCATACACATACTGGGTTACCCCTCCCATCGCGTCACTGATACGGAGCGGCCATCCCATATTGTTATAAGCGAGTGAGGTTGCAATACCTGCGCTGTCGGTATAGGAGATGATATTACCCCGATCATCGTAGCTCCATGACTCACTTAGTCCATCGGGAGTAGTGCGTGATGTTCGGTTAAATCGCTCGTCATAGGTAAATAGGGTTTGTTTCTCCTCTACCGATAGACTCAGGGGATAGGGGTTGTTCCCCTCATAGCCATAGAGGATAATGCTCTTATCGGGGCGAACTTCGCGGATGAGGCGATGGCGTTTATCGAATACCCGTATATGGGTGTTGCCTCCCTCATCGATCACGACTGAGGTGTCATCGTGATACTCTTCGCGTGTCGTTGTCCCATCAGGATAGGTGATAGCACGGATGGCTCCCCAGTTATCGATTCCGTAAAAGGTTTTATCTCCCAAAGAGTCTGTTTTTATGACACGGTTGGGTTGGTAGCGGTAGCTGAATGATTCACCGTTTTCTCTGTAGCTCTCAACACGTCCGGAAGGATCGTACGTAACTTCCAGTACGCTAACACCGCTGGGATCGATGATTTGCTCTAAACGGTAAGGAGAGGTGTTTTGATAGACATAGCAGACGACTCCCCCCATAGGATCGGTGACGTGAGTGAGGGTGTAATGTTTAGTATTCTGGGATTCATGCACACTATCATAGGTATAGCTCCAAGCACGAAACGTATGATCACGTACACGAGAGACAAATCCCTCTTGGTTGTATTCAAAGCTCAGCGATGTATCCGATGAAGCAATATGGAGGAGTTTACCGTTATTCTCTCGTATGAGCTTTAGGCTATTACCATTAGCATCTTTTATCTCACTGAGGTAGCCGTTCTCATAACGTTCGGTGTGCATATCGTTAAAATACTCAACCAAAAAGGTTTGAGGGCTGAGTAACACCAAAGAGACTCCTAGATCATCTGCATCGATAAACCCCTCATCGCTGTAGGTAAAACGAAACGTTCGATCATCAGTAAAGACGAGGCTGAGCGTTGAGGGGTCGCTTCTGATTAACCGTGTCTCATAGAGACATTGCCACCCTTTGCCAAACATCCCGATACGTTCATCGCTGATGTAATGGCGCTCTAGCAGAATCGGTATCGGCGCTTTGAGCGACACATCACCCGTCTCATAAAAAAGTTTACCCGATGCGAGGAGAACCGGCGATCCGGTGCGCGAGCCCAAAGATCCGCTTCCGGTATTGTTGGTCGGTTTGTTTTTGGAATACGGCATAGCAATAGGTTCGGGTCGGGTATTTCCCTCGATTTTTCCTTCATCGGTAATATGGGCGGCGGAACCGCTTTCGGAACTGACCACTTTTCCGACGGTATTTTTGTTTTGCATATGCTGAACGTCTCCGACCCTCACGACGGCTTTACCGTTTACAAATACACTAGGACTTGCTTCGATAGGATCGGATTGCGCCCCTACTGTTCCTGATTTTATTCCTCCTGCACTTCCTTGGGCATCTCCGGTGACTTTACTGCTGTGCGAAGTTTTGACATAAACGGGATCACCGTTAAAGTTGACATTCGGGGATACCCCCTCCGCGCTACTCAAATCTTGCTGAACATCATAAGGTATTGGAGGTATCGATGGACCGCGCGGTGTTTTATTGACGCTCGGAGAGGTGCTGACAACTTTATATTGAGCATTTTTCCGTGCCCCGAAGTTTTTCGCCATGTTGTTCCTATAAAGTATAAAATAATTTATACTGTTATTATTTGTATGATATAGTACTAAAATAAATATTAAATAGAATTTATTTTGTTTTTAAAAATGAATAAAGATGGTAAGTCTGGATTGAAGAAGGAAGAAAAAGAAATGAGGTATAAAGGGGAAACCCTTTATATCAACCGAATTTACCGGTGATGTACTCTTGCGTGAGTTTTTCTTTCGGAGTGACGAAGAGCTCTTCGGTGTGTCCGAGTTCGATGAGCTCCCCAAGGTACATAAAGCCCGTATAGTCACTGACACGCGCGGCTTGTTGCATGTTATGGGTAACGATAATGATGCTCACGCGGTCTTTGAGTTCGATAACCAGTTTTTCGATCCCTTGAGTCGAGATCGGATCGAGTGCGGAAGTCGGTTCGTCAAATAACAATACTTCAGGCTCTACGGCAATTGCGCGGGCGATGCAGAGGCGTTGTTGTTGACCGCCAGAGAGGCCGTTTGCATCGTTTTTAAGACGGTCGCTTACCTCTTTCCATAATGCGGCGTCTTTGAGTGCCTGTTCGACGCGATCGGCAAGTTCCGTTTTGTTTTTTAACCCTTGCAGACGCATTCCGTAAGCAATATTATCGAAAATCGACATCGGAAATGCGGTCGGTTTTTGGAAAATCATCCCGATTTTAGTACGCAAATGGATCAGATCTTCTTTCGAACTAAGGATATTGCGCCCTTCGAATTCGATTTCGCCGTTATAGATATTTCCCGGATAAAGGTCATGCATACGGTTAAATGAACGCAAAAGAGTCGTCTTGCCGCATCCGGACGGACCGATGAGCGCGGTGATCGAATTTTTGGCAATGGGCATCGTTACTTTTTTCAGACTCGGAGCCTCTGCTCCTTTATAGGTAAATTCAAAATCACGTACGTGCAAAGCACATTCGTCTTTGATATCGATAATACTTGCCATTGATTACTTCCTTTTTCCGGCGAATAAGATTAGTCGTCCCATGATGTTGAGACCCAAAATGAACATAGAGAGGATAAACGCAGCCGCCCATCCGAGCTGTTGCCAATCCTCATACGGACTGATTGCATAGTTGAACATCGTCACTGTAAGCGACGGCATCGCCGCATTGAGATCGGTTGTAAAAAAGTTGTCGTTAAATGAGGTAAAGAGCAACGGAGCCGTTTCCCCTCCGACACGAGCGATACCGAGTAGTACACCGGTCAAAATCCCTGCTTTGGCACCGCGGTAGACGACGTCCATAATGACTTTGTATTTCGGCGCTCCCAGAGCGAATGCCGCTTCACGCAATGTACCGGGTACGAGTTGGAGCATATCGTCAGTTGTTCTCAAAATAATCGGAATCATAATGATAGCCAAAGCGATCGCTCCGGCCCAAGCGCTGAAATGCCCCATCGGCATAACGACGATCGCATAGACGAATGCTCCGATTACGATCGATGGAGCCGACATCATGATATCGCTGATATCGCGGATGAAGTGGGCAAGTTTGGAGTTTTTGCCGTACTCGCTCAAATAGGTCCCGGCTAAAATACCCAGAGGTACGCCGATAACGGTTGCCAAAGTGATCAAAATGACCTGACCGACCAGAGCATGTTTCAGACCGCTGTCTTCATATCCCGGAGGAGCCCCTTCGAAGATAAAAATATTCCAGTTTAGGGCGTCAACCCCTTTCATAACCAAAACACCTAAAATCCAGAACAAAAAGGCTATCGCAATGACGGCACTTAATGTGGAAAGGGCTAGAATGATCTTATTGACGACGACCCGTTTTTCTACCGCAGTCATGAACCTCTCCTTTCTTTACGTAAAAAGTAAAATTTCGCGACGGCGATAACCACGAAGCTCATAATGAGAAGCGTCAGCGCCAATCCGAACAAGCTTGAGAAATAGAGCGAACTGTCTGCTTCGGTAAATTCGTTTGCCAGCGTTACCGGAATCGATGTGGTCGGGTCGGTGATCGAGCTTGGAGTGTGGTGGACGTTCCCCATAACGAACGTTACCGCCATCGTCTCTCCGATCGCTCGTCCCAATGCCAAAATGATCGAACCGATGATACCGGCACGCGCGTAAGGGATGATAACGTCTTTGATAACGTCCCACTGTGTACCGCCGAGTGCATAGGCCGATTCTTTGAGGATATCGGGCGTCGTGTTCATCGCGTCACGGGTAACGGCGGCCATAAACGGCAAAATCATGATAGCAAGAACGATACCGGCACTGAGAAGGCCGATCCCCATCCCGCCGAAAATATCACGGATAATAGGGACAAAATAAAAAAGTCCCCACATACCGTAGATAACGGAAGGGATGGCGGCAAGAAGCTCGACGCTCACTCCGAAAAATCCTTTGATTTTGTCATGAGCGATTTCACTTAAGAAAATAGCGACTCCGATAGCGACAGGAATGGCAAAAAGCATCGCTAAAAACGTAGACGCAACAGAACCGAAAATAGCGGCGTATGCGCCGAATTTATCGAGATTAGGCGCCCACTCGTCTTTGGTAATGAAATCAAACCCGAACGCATGAATCGATTCAAGCGATTGATTATAGAGCTCTGTGAATATCCATGCAACGATGAAAAGAACCAGCAGAGCACTAAAACGGGTGAGGTTGGAGAAGATTTTATCGATCATGCAACACCTTGCCTTGTAATTAGGTCAGAAATTTTATTACACGATCATTACAACACTGTTACGAGGGGAATTGCCGAAAAGAAGGGGAAAAATGAGGATGGGATTTGAGATGATTTCGTATCCAATCCAGAGCTTCGGAGTGCGTTGAAAAGAGTTGATTGAGTTGAGCGTCGTAGGCTGTTTCGAGGATGATTTTAAATTCATCTGAAGGGGTAAGCCCGATATCGATTAGATCTCTACCCATGACGAACGGGGCGGGAGGGGTGTGCAAAACGCCCAATGAGACGGCGCGTTCGTAAAGCCACTCTCCCGCGTCGAAGCGGTGAGGTTTTTCACCGCTAAATCCGCGGCCGAAAAAATCGGCACGGGCAATGCGAATCAGATCGTCGATGCAAACGTGAGTGCTGAGACGGAGAATTTCGGGATCTTCTACCTGCAAACGGTGAAGTTTACGGGGCCATCCGTGATACTCTATCAGTGGTAAAACGGCAGCAGTGAGGGATTTGTCCTCCGTGATGCGCCAGAGCCATTCTCGGGCGACAGCCACCCCCTTGAAAGCATGCTCGGGAGAATAAAGATATCCGTTTATCGTGATAGTTGTAGCGGGTTTGGCGATATCGTGCAGTAATGCGGCAAACATCAATCCCAAATCATGTTTAGCCTCTCCCGTGCGCTCGGATGCCATCGCATCGACGCACATAAGGGTATGGTTCCAGACAGAGCCTTCGGGATGGGAATCGGGATTTTGTGGAGTCGATTCAAGAAGATCGAGGGGAGAAAAAAAAGGCAATCCCCCCATTTCACGCAACAGTTTTAATCCGATAGAAGGGGAGTCGCTTTGGAGAAGCAGTTTTTTGAACTCTTCGAAAATCCGTTCTTTCGGCAACTCTTCAAGTGCTCCTTCGGAGATCATTGTACGACATAAATTCAGCAGGGTCTCATCGCAGGTCAGCTCGAATCGTGCGGCAAACTGGATTGCGCGCAATACCCGTAGCGGATCATCGACGAAAGTCGCTGGATCGACACATGCCAAACGCTTGCGTTTGAGATCTTCTACCCCTCCATAAGGGTCCAGCAATGTTTTGTTCAGCGGATCGTAACCGATAGAGTTGATTGTGAAATCCCGCCGACGGGCTGCGGCGGGATAGTCGATGTCGCTTAGCCAGGTGATCTCAAAACCTTTGTGTCCATGTCCGTGTTTGGATTCGTTACGCGGAGGCGAAAAATCGATGTTATAACCGTTATAGGAGAGTTTGAGCACACCGAAGCTTTTTCCCACGACGTTGATTTTTCCGAACGGTTTTAAGAGGGTTTCAAGGGTTTCGAGAGAGGTGACGCCGTAGAGCTCGATATCCAGATCAATATTTTCGCGCCCGGTGAAGTAATCGCGTACAAATCCTCCGACAAAAATCGGACGGACGGAATGGCTTGAGAGGTGTTCTATCAGCTTTTGAAGCGGAGCGGACAGAGGGATCATGATTTTGTCGGTTTGCTTTTTTGGATAAAGTTTTCAATCGAAAACGTAAAGGTTGAACCGATTCCCAACGTACTGGTGATCGTAAGCGCGGAATCATGCAGTTTGAGGATATAGCTGACGATGGAGAGGCCGAGTCCCATAGAGTTGTCCCAGCGGTTTTTTTGTACCCGATAGAACTTCGAGGTGATTTTATCGAGTTCCGCAGGAGCAATACCGATCCCTTTATCGCTAACACTGAGGGTGTACATCGTGAGTGTGACGGTTACATCTTCTTCAGAGTATTTGAGGGCATTGTCAATCAGATTCGTGAGGGCGAGTTCGATCATCGTTTTGTCGGCATAGACCGTTTTTGTCTCGCCGTTGAAACGGATCGTGCGCGAGGGGTATTTTCCTTTTAAGACGGAAATAACCTCATGGACGGCTTCGGCAATATCGAATGTTGTCGGCTTGATGGAGAGATCGTTGTTTTCCAATTTGACCGAAAGGGCGAGACGGTCGAGCATCAAGGTGATTTTATGGGTGTTGCTCAAAATTTTATCGAGAAATTTTTCCCGAATCTGAACATCCAGGTTCAAGTCGTCATGGAGGGTTTCGGCATATCCCATGATCGCGGCGATCGGATTTTTGAACTCATGGCTTATCGCCGAAAGGACATCGTTTTGCTGTTTGTTGATAAGTCGGAGTTTGGCCGTATGTTTGCGTTTTTGTTTGTCCCGGTTATGGAGCTTTTTAACCAGATTTTTCAATAGTATGGAGATTTGCAAAAACTCCCTGAAATACTCGGGTCTGAGGACGGCTTTGTAGTTTTTGGCCGATACCTGATCGAGATACTGGGTAATCTGAATAATGTCGTGACGCGCTTTTTTGGAGATGTTATAGGCGATGAGCAGGGCGATAACAACCAAAACGGCGAAAGCGGCGACAAATCGGGTCCATAACATGTAAAAATGATTCATAACCCCTTCCAGACTCATGGAAAGACGAAAATAAAGGGTTCGTTTCGGAGAGACGATTTTTTTGGCGACATAGATAAAATCGCTTTTGACCGTATGTGAATAGCGGATGGTGACGCCGTAGGGTTCACTCATCGACTGCATCACTTCAACGCGGTTGGAGTGATTTTCCATTTGTTGTTTATCGGCATTGCTTTCAGCGATAACGGTGCCGTTTTCATCAATAACGGTGACGCGAAAATGGGTTTTACTATGAATGTTTTCGGCAAGTCGATCGTAATTGTCCATAGAGACGATTTGAGGTTCCAGAAGTTCGATACTTTGGATTAGGCGGTCTTCGCTATCCTTGATCAGCATGGCTTTGAGAGTAAGATAACTGATAAGGGATGCTATGGAGAGTGCGGCGATAAAAAGTCCGAGAACGTTAAGAAAAAAAAGCTGATGGATCTTTAGCACAGTGTGTATCCGACTCCCCGTACTGTCTTGATGTACTCTTTGCTCTTATCCGGATCGATTTTTTCTTTCAAGCGGTTAATCGCGACGTTTACGGTACGATCCTGATACACCTCGTCGCTTCCCCAGACGTTTTCGAGCAGGTAATCGCGATCGAGGACCACATTTTCGTTAACGATCAGCGCGTGCAGAAGGTCGAATTCGAGTTTGGTAAGCTCGACCGGAATCCCTTCGATCATGACGGTTCTTGCTGCGAGATTGACAGAAATATCACGATAGGTGATATTCCCTTCGGGAGAAAGTTTCTTGGTGCGCCGCAGCATCGCTTTGACCCGCAAGACCAACTCTTTCATGCTGAAAGGTTTGGTGATGTAATCGTCCCCGCCCCGTTCAAACCCCTGTTCAATATCTTCTTCTTTTTGTTTGGCACTCACGAAAATAACAGGGGTGTGAATCCCTTTTTTGCGGAGTGACTCGACAAACTCGCTCCCCTCGGCTCCGGGTAGATTGCGGTCCATCAAAATCAGATCGACACTCTCTTCTTCCAAAACATCGGTGACATGCTTGGTATTTAAAAAGCCGATGGTTTCAAATCCCTCTTTGGCGAGATGATACTCCATCAGCTCCAAAATATCTTTTTCGTCTTCAACGATTACGATAAGACCGTTCACATCAATCCTTTTTAGCTGTGCAAGCGTAACTCGCCGCCTTTTTGCGCATACAGCATCAACGATGCGATATTAACCGCGCGGTCGCCGATCCGTTCAAGTTTGCGCAACGTACCCAATACTTTGACGTATTCGATTGAGAGCTCATCCGAATTAATAATCAGGGTAAGGAGCTCTTTTTCCATAATAGAAAAGAGGTCGTCGTTTTTGGACTCTTCTACCATTACTTTACGGTATACATCATCCGAATCGCATCCGTCCATATGGGTAAGACATTCTAAAATATATTGTAGCGCATTGAGGGTCGTTTTGTGCAGTTGGACGATCGCATTTGACAAAACGGACATATCGCATCCGCCCATGCAGTGTTGGTAAAGGCGGGTGCTGTATTTTTTCATCGCATCGCCGATACGGTCGATTTCGTTGGTCATTTTTAGATAGGCGACCAACAACCGCAACTCATCCGCTTCCGGTCCGAAGAGGGCAAACGTTTTGATGATTTCGTTATCGATCGTATTGGCATCGATTTGGATATTTTTAATATGGGTACGCGAACTTTCATACAGTTCTTCATTATTGGTCTCAAATGCTTGGAGAGTCTCTTCACTGGTGAGGATGATCTGACTTAGCATGGTTGAAATCATACCGCGGATTTCATTGAGTTTGAGTTCATAGCGTGGTAGCATTTGCAAGCCTTTTTTTGTAATGATGGTGCGCGATTATAACAATGGTTTATAACCATAGTATTACAGAGAAGTGTCCGTGCTTGTAATCTTTTCGTTACCCGATCGTTCTACAATGCCCCCATCAAAACACCAAGGACATGAATATGCTAAAAATAGCTACCAAAGGTTTAGTCATTGCGGCTATTGCTGCGACATCAATGATCGCTGCGGATAAAATCAGCGGCGCAGGGGCAACGTTCCCGGCTCCATGTTACTATGACTGGGCGTATAACTACCAAAAAGCGACTAAAACACGCGTTAACTACCAAGCAATCGGTTCAGGCGGCGGTATTAAACAAGTCTCCGAGCGTATCGTAGATTTCGGAGGAACAGATGCTCCGATGACTCCAAAAGAGTTGGATAAAGCGAAACTTTGGCAGTTCCCTGCCGTTATCGGTTCAATCGTTGTTGCGTATAACATTCCGGGTGTCGCCGATGAGCAACTCAAACTTAAAAACAGTATTGTTGCCGACATCTTCGCGGGTAAAATCACTATGTGGAACGATCCGGCTATCGCAGCGGACAATGCGGGTGTAAAACTTCCTGCTGAAAAAATTATCGTAGCACACCGTTCAGACGGATCAGGTACGACGTTCGTATTTACTGACTATCTAAGCAACGCGTCTAGCAACTGGAAAAGCAAATTCGGAACCGGTAAAGCGATCGGTTGGGCAACCGGTATCGGCGGAAAAGGGAATGAAGGGGTAACAAACCTTATCAAACAAACACCTTACTCTATCGGTTATATCGAAAACGCTTATAAAGAGAAAAACAATCTTACAGCTGCTACCCTCCAAACAGCTCAAGGCAAATGGGTAACGGCTACGACTGCACACTTCCAAGATGCGGTTAAACAAGCAAAATGGAGCAAAAAAGATCATTTCTATAGCTCACTTGTACTCCAAGACGGTGCATATCCGATCGTAGCGGCGACATTTATCCTTATGCCACGCGAAAAAGCGGATGTAAACCAAGAAGTTATCAAATTCTTTGACTATTCATTCCGTAACGGCGACAAAGCGGCGCAAAAATTGGGTTATATCCCATTGCCTACCGAAACAACAAACCTTGTTCGCGAATATTGGGCGGAATCAAAATAATGTTCATGCGGGAGTCCATCTCCCGCTCCTTCTCTCATCAATCCGATGAGCATCTCTAAGTATAAAGTAATGTATCCTTAGAGGTGCCCATGTGGCACATTCATTTCTCTTCTTCTTGAATTCCTTAAGTTTTTCAAACCCGTCCTTGCGTATGCGTTCGGGTTTGTGTCTGTTTTATATCCCCATTTTTTATTCATTTTCCTTATTGTAATCATTGCGTAATGTAACATTGAGGTAATCAAACTTTTCTACAATGACGGCACAAAATTACAGGAGTGACCATTATGAAAAAAGTTGCGTTGTCTGCCCTTGCTGCGGCGATGATTAGCGGTGTTGTATCGGCTGATGCACTTACCCTTTATAGCGATCCTAAAACAGGACAAGTTTACACAACCCCGGGTGAGGGACGTGTTGAGATGGGTGATTTTATCGATGCGAAAACTGTTGACCTTCAAATGCGCGATATGGAATCAAAAGGTTCTGAATATCAAGAAAAAATGAAAAAATACGTAAACGTTAAATCAAAAGCGAAAACGCTTGAGTTCAGCGGTACACATTACTTTGGTTTGACAAGCAATAACTACGGTTCTGAGAACTATAACGGCGGTGACAAATCGACCGGTTTCGAACTTCGCCGTAACTACCTTCAAGTAAAAGCATATTTCAACGATAAAGACTATTTCCGTGTAACGATGGATACGACAAAAGAACTTGAGTCATCGACTACATACGCAACTATGTATGCAAAATACGCATACCTCTATTTGGATGAAGTTCTCCCATATACAGGAGTTGAAATCGGTATCGCTCACCGTCCGTGGATCGACTATGAGGAGCACAACTCATGGTATTTCCGTTCTATCAACAAAGTTATTTTGGAAGACAAATTTTCTGTCGCAGCCGGTGCTTCAGGTGCATCAAAAAATGTCGGCCCCGATGTTCTTAACTCGGCTGACCTTGGGGTAAACTTCAAAACGAAAACCGATTATTTCTCTAGCGAACTCGGGATTTTCAACGGTGAGGGTTACCACGCGGATAAAGCGGCTAACAACCAACAAAACAGCAGCGATCTTTCATTCGAATGGCGTTTGACAGGTCATATTTTGGGTAACGGTACAAAAGTGGGCAAATACAAACGTGACCAAGATACATACGCTAACATTTCATTCGCAGGTCTTAGCAGCAAAAACCATAAAGACAACAGTGTTGTTGTTGATGATGCGGCTGAATACGATCGTAACGCATACTGGTTCCACTTCGTGTATAATCAACCGGAATTCTTGATTGCGGCACAATACGACGTGAGCAAAGACGAAGTTCAACGTACTAATGCAGAGACAAAATTGAAAATGTGGTCGGTGAATGCCGAGGTCCGCCCTTTCCAAGACTGGACGGTTCTAGCTCGTTATGACAATTTAAAAACAGAATACTCTAATGATGCAACGAAAAATGCCAATGATGTCGGTGACGCTGATCAATTCATTTACGGTATCGCCTATGCGTATAACAAAAACGTTAACTTTATCTTGTCCGGTAAAACAGTAGATGCAAAAGATAAGAGTGCGTTTACTCGTGTTGACGCTACAACAACAACCCTCGGTGACGCTTTAGACAAACAAAGCTATATGTTGACTACCGAAGTTAAATGGTAATCGATTAAAAGCACTATCTCTTTATTCTCCCCTTTGCGGGGAGATATTCTCCCTCATCGTTTTTTAGCTACAATACTTTTCATCCCAAGCCAAAGTAAATCCTTATGATTACGGTTAATTTGATTCTTACCATCGTCGGATTGTTATTTCTCCTCATTGCACTGGTTGCCATTTATGTCTGGAGCAGTAAAAGCAAAACATCCTATTCGATTTCTACGGAGATCGAGACGTTTGACTCTTTAAGCGCCGTTATACGGAACAAATCTTCAAGCAACGCGGCATTAAGCCATGCGGTAGAGGCTATATTGCACCGTTTCGGTACTATTGGTTCGCCGACATTGGAGAGTTATAAAAACCTTATCGAGACGCTGTGCGTCCATCCCCACACCGACTCAAAGCTTCTTTTACGGTTTGAAAAAGGGCTTCGTCAGGCCAATCCCGCGTACTCTCATGAGATAGAACAGGCGTTAGCCATCGGTTTGGCCGCACGAGGATAGGCGGTTATCGAAGCGTATAGCTGATCGGAACGGTAATCCGAACGCTTTTGGAAGGTTTCGGGAATTCGGGTGATGCCGCGGTAATCAAGGTGCGTGCCGCTTCGTCGAGAAGGTCGAATCCTGAACTTTTCGTAATGGCGATTTGGCTCACTTCTCCGTTTTGCGAGAGGGTAAACGTGACGCTGACCTCTCCTTGCTGGTTCAGTCTGCGGGCATTTTTCGGATATTTCAGCCGTTCCGCGAGGATTGAACGGATTTCACCCAAATGGTTGTCCTCGTAGTTTTCTTCGACTTTTGGCGGAGGGGGCGGAGCCGTCTTCTTGGGTGTATCGGATTCGGCAGTTTTGGCTGTCGCTACAGAGGTAGGTGCGGCGGCAGGTTGAGAGACGACGGGAGTCGGTACTGGATTTGGCTGTATCGACGGTTTTACAGTGCTCGGCATTGCGGGAGCGGGTACAATTTTTTGTATCGGTTTGGGTTTGATCGTCGGTTGGGGTTCTTTTTTAGCCGGTACTGGAGGTTGAACGGGTGTGACTTCGTGTTTTTGGGCTACGGGGCTTAATAGTACTTTCAGTATCAGCTCTTTTTCACTTTGAGGAAGAGGTGTGTGGACGATGTTTGCCAGAACGATCGCCGAAACGATCAAGGTAAAGTGAATCCCTACCGAGAGAAGAAGCGATCGGCGAATATACACGGTATGCAAAAAATTAAAGTTTAACTTCGACTTTTGCCGCTCCGCGAAGAGAATCGGTGGTTTTCGTCATTTGTGCTTTGAATTTTTCAACTTTCAAAAATTGGGTGATCTCTTTTTGCACTTGGTCGAATGTGAGTTTTTTGTCTCCCTGTTTCATTTTGTCTCCGTTAGCATCGTAAAACGCCTTCGCCTCTTTCTCGGTTACCGTGATTTTTGACATTTGCTGTTTCATCCACATATCGACTGCCAGGTCGTCTTTGATTGCCGCATATTGGGCTTTGAACGCAGCAGTATTTTGAAGGCCGCTTTTTTTCACTTGCTCTTTAATAAGATATTGGTTGATGAGCTGATCGACGACTTGGCGTTTCATCTTCGGATCGAGCTTGTCAAAGCTCATTCCCGGAATCGCTTTGGACATAAATGCGGCTGCTTCGTTGGTCGTGATCGCTTTTCCGTTTACGGTTGCCAATGTTGCCGGTGCGGCAAATACACACGATGAGGCTACAACCAGCGATGCTAAAGCGAGAGAAAATTTCATGAAATCCCTTTTGTATAGTAATAATCAGACTATTATAATCAATCTTGATTATTAAAGAGTTAATGAACGGGAATAATGTGAATAAGAAGGGATATAATATGATAACGCTTATCACTATTGACAAATAAATCCCCTTTTCCTATAATATGATATTTATTATCAAAAATAAGGAGTATTTCCATGTCTGTACTAGTCATCGGCGGAGACAAAATAACCCGCCTTCAATCATTTTTGGTATCGCTCGGAGCAACTAAAACGCACCATTGGGATAGTCGACTTATGTCAGCTACGCATAAACAGCTTCCTCATAATACTGACATGATCATAATGTTGACCGATTTTTTAAATCATAACGCAATGTACCATTTTAAACGTAAGGCTAAAAAAAACGATATCCCTTTTTTATGTGTCAAAGGGATGAGCGGGTGCAGTGAATGTCAGATTAGCCAAATGGTTGAAGGGATTCGTCAGAATAAATGTGCGAACCCCTCATGTCAGGGTGGATGCAAATAAATCGGCAAACAATCATAAAAATGCTACCATGTCGGAAAAGGGAATACGACCGTTTTCCCTATCCGATCCCACCAGTGAGCAGAGATGATGGAGCAACTTCAAAAACCGGACTTACACAAAACATTTGATGATTTGGAGGCGAGAGCCGAATCTTTTTTCCAATGGGCATTAAAAGTATTAAGACTGCTGTTTATTCTGATTATGATGGTCTATTTGTTTGATTGTTTGGTCAGTTTATCGGGAAAAATAGTCGTCCTGACGTTAGAACACGGCATGTTGGATTTCCCGAAAATGAAAACCCTTTTGACCGATTCGTTATTTACTCTGATTGTATTGGCTATCGTTAAGAGCTTGTTTATCCGCAGCAATTACGTCTATGCGGTCACCTTCTTGGAAATCGGGTTTGTTGTACTCATGCGTAAACTGATTTTGCTGGAAGTCGATCCGAGCGATACGTGGCTGATGCTCGTATTGGGGATGGTATCGGCTCTTTTCTTCGGGTTGATCATCTATGCCCACTACGGGAAAAATACGCTCTTTTCAGAGAAGGAAGCCCAAAAGAATTGAAAATTTTTATCGATCGAGAAGTAGATGCCGCAATCGACGATAGATACGCCCTATGCGCCGTTTCAGATGCTCTGAGCGATTAAAAAAGCGGCTTCGGATACGAATTAGTGCCGAGTGGATCTCCTGATATAAAATACTGCCGTGGAGTTTATCTAACTGAAGGATGACCCAGCCGTAGCAAAATGCAAACCACGGGTACGAAAGAAGTTTTTCTTTGCCGTTTTGTAAAATTCCCAGCGCAACAACGATCAACGGGATCTTTAACATATAAAGGAGCCCGGCACTTACGATATGAAGCTGTGCAACCAGAAGTGCGGATAATGTACCGATGATCTCGCCCAAGGCAAACGGCACGATAAATAAGATCAAAACACTCAGCGGGCGTGCCCGATCCCGGATATACTCTAGAAAATACCGATACGGATGAAAAACACTCAGATAACGTATGAGTGGGGCAACCGCAGTTTTCCATATCAGTTCTTCAAAAATTAGATACAGAAAAATCAGGAGAACAAAAAAACTGTTTCGAAGACGATGGAAGAGACGGCGCATGATGCTCTTTGTTTCGGTATAGAGATAGTTGTGAAACGGTACGGGACTGATATATTATATCCGGATTCGGTAATGTGAGTGAAAAAAAGAGTTAAATGCAGATGGTGGACCCTAGCGGGATCGAACCGCTGACCTCGTCGCTGCCAGCGACGCGCTCTCCCAGCTGAGCTAAGGGCCCACATACAAAGTTGAGGAGCAGAATTATACGGCGTGCGCTCTTAAATGTCAATGAGGATATAAAAGAGCTATGGGGGTGTAAAGTTTTATATTCAAGCGGTCGATATAGAGATATGAAAACTTTAGCCCTAATAATGATCTTTAGTGTTGTCGGTGTAGTGTTGAGCGCAGAGGAATATACGATTCAGACGATCAGTACTCTCAAAGAGAGTTCGATCACTCCCGCGTTTGAGAAAAAGGTAGAAAAGAGTGCCCTTCCCTCAACAAAGAAAAAAGAGGGGCAATGCAATATTGTGACCGTCGGGAAATACGACACCCTCAAAAAAGCGCAAAAAGACCTCCGAAAAGCCAAGGCGATTGCAAAAGATGCTTTTGTCCGTCCGTCGGAACGTACGACTCCGAAGGTATGCATGACGTCGACTGCCGCAGCGGATAAAAAGGGTGATAAAGTGCTTATGTCGGACACAAACGCTACGATGATGGTAAGTAAAAACGACACTCATCCGACTGCTGTGACGGTCACGGATGCCAATAAAAAAACCGTTCCCGTCACAGCGGTCCTCTCTACGGAAGCGAAAATGCAGCCATGTAAAAGCGAGTTAAAAACAGAGTCCACCCCAAGCGTCTTCATATACGATCGTAACCTTGCCCGAAAAAGCGATATTCACGAAGCCATAGAGTATTACGAAAACTCCCCTTACTACTCGTTTAAACCTCTTGCGATGCAGCAGTAAGAGCCTCAAGGCTCTTTATTAACAGCGCTGTAGAGACAATCCAAATCGATACGATGCAGCTTCTTAGCTTCCACATGGAGCGCTTCAAGCAACTCGGCCGCATTCTCTCCGTTTGAGGGATAGCATACTTCTGCCGCAGGAATAGGCGCCGCAAAAAGTTCTTCGATCATCCGTTTGACGATACCGGTACCGTATCGGTCGGTATAAGGCATGACAAAGAAGTAGTAATGCTCAAAATGAACGATCGAATCGGAGGTACGAAGCAGACTCGGCAGATTGGTATCAATCAAAGATTGCGGAATCTTTGAAAAGTCGCAAAACAAAATCGTAAAGCTCTCCGACCGGTTTTCATCGAGTCGGTCGGCAATCCCGATATTGAGATTGACCAGCGCTGAAAAGTTATAAAACGAAAACGACACTCCCGCCATTTTGACTCCTCAAAAATAATGTATGGTTTAGTATAGCGTTAATTTACTCAAACTAATAATGCTTTAAAATTACTCGGAGTACACTTGATAAAGATATTGACATTATCAAGCCGCATCGGGAGCACTTCAGCTATGCCAACTATGAAGGTACTGGCCGTCGACGATCAGGAGTTTAATCTTGATTTGATCGATTTGGCGTTTATGGACAATCCAAGCATACAGATTACCCGTGCAGTGAATGGGCGGGAAGCCTTGGATATTTTGGCTGCGGATGCAGGATACAGTGTGATTCTTCTGGATCTGGCAATGCCGGTAATGGACGGGTTTGAAACGCTTTCCAGACTCAAAGCCCATCCTTTATGGTCAAAAATTCCGACGATTGTCGTGACGGCGAATTCCGAAGAGAAGCATCGCGCTTTGCGCGAGGGAGCCAGTGATTTCCTGAGTAAACCGATCGATGTGGAAGAGCTGAAACTGCGGACGCATAATTACGCCAAAATCAAAGAGTACCAAGATTATCTCGGCGATATGAACCGTATTTTAGAAGAAAAAGTCCATGAGCGGACAACCGAACTCCAAGAGGCGTTGGCATTTGCCAAAAAAACCGAGTACGAAATTTCGGCTCGGCTGGGTAAAGCTTCAGAGTACCGTGATATGGAGACCGGTATGCACATCAAAAGGATGAGCCATTATTCGGCGAAATTGGCTGAGCTTGCGGGATTGCCTCCCGAAGAAGTGGAACTGATTTTATACGCCTCACCTCTCCATGATATCGGAAAAGTAGGGATTCCCGATCGTATTTTGCTCAAACCGGGCCGTTTTACCCCGGAAGAATTTGAAATTATGAAGCTCCATACCGTAATAGGGGGGAGAATGCTGGAAACGGACGGAAGCTATCCCGTAATCGATGCGGGTCGGATCATTGCACTTCAGCATCATGAAAAAGTAGACGGTACGGGGTATCCTGCGGGGCTGAAAAGAGATGAGATCCATATGCATGCGCTGATCGTTTCCATCGCCGATGTTTTTGATGCGTTAAGCTCTCAGCGGGTATATAAAAAAGCATTTACGATCGAGGAGACGCTGGAGATATTGCGTCAAGGGTGCGGAACCCATTTCGATGAGCGGTTGGTGTATCTTTTGATCGAAAATTTAGAAGCATTTACGGCCATCAAAGAGGCATTTCCCGATGAAGAGGAGTCGCCGTCTATCATGAGTTTGATCGATCAGTTGCAATAAGGAGTAAAAGTGCATATATTGATAGCCGAGGATGAAGAATACAATCAAATGGTGATACAGGCCATGATCGAAATGCTTTATCCGCAAGTGCGTATCGAGATGGTTTCTGACGGACGCGAAGCATTCGAAAAGCTGCAAGGTGGATCGTTTGATCTGGTATTGACGGATATCGATATGCCGGTGATGAACGGATACGATTTGCTCACCGAAGTGCGAAAGAGGGGATTGAATATTCCGATGATCTGTGTGACCGCTTTCGCGATCAGCGGGGATAAAGAAAAGCTGTTACTACACGGTTTCGAGCGTTATATTTCCAAACCGATCGATATGGAAGATCTAAAATCGGTGCTTGACCCTTATTTAGAGGGAGAACTTTAATGTATCAAAGCGTCGATATCGCTTCGTTGATAGCCGTTTTTGCGTTAAATGAAGAGCAAATGCGGCGACGGGAGAAAGTCGGAACGTACATACACTCTTTTTCGGCATTAGTGTATGATCGGATGTACAATCACTATTTATTGAAAGAACCTATGTATCACAGTGTTCTCTCCTCCGCCGATGTCCCCAGACTGATACGGATGCAGTCGGAATATCTGAGTTCATTGTTTATCCACCCTTTCGACGACCGGTTGCTCGAACGTACACGGCAGGTCGGCAATATCCACATCGCGATAGGGCTTGAACCGGTGCATGTATCCCGCGGGTACAATATCTTGAGCGAAATCATTATCAGTCTGAGCGAAGTCAATACGCAGATCCGCGAGGACATGGCAATCATCCTCAAAATGCTTCATGTTTCCGAGACGGTGATGCTGGAGAGTTACTTCGAACGGTATTCTCAGCATCAAGACGAGATGAATCGGGAGAACGAAATCCTAAACCTGTTCGATAAACTTTACGCCGCATTAACGATCCATAAGCAGACGCAAAAAAAAGTGGTGAATTACTTTCTCAGTCATGACAACAATATGGCATCGGTAGCGGAACCGCTAAGCGAACATGATTGCCCGTTTAGCGCGTTATTGGATGAATTGAGCGGGAAGCAGGCATTGCTGGAGGGATTCGGGATTGAGTTGCAACAGATCCGTACGCTTCATCATGCGTATCATGAATCGTTAAAACAGCTAAATTCTGCAATCACACAGCCCGAAGAGCAAAAAAACATCCTTTTGAAAAAAATCGCAGAGCAATCCGATGCCCTGTATTCTATCCTTGATAAACCGCTGGAAGAGATTTCGGCAACCTCGTATCTGGGCGTTCATTCGGGAATGGCATTTTTGGAAGCGTGCGCATTGTCGAATCATGATAGTGCCGGCAGTCGCGATGCGGATGAGATCGTGGATAATATGCAGGAAAAACTGCGTACACAGCTGCAAAAGACGGTAGGGTGGTGTATCGAGGAGTTGCACATCGGCTTTTCGGAATTTCCTTTTGGCGCTCAATTCGATGTGAGCGAAAGAATCCTGCTTAAGGGCAAACGGATTTATATCGGCGTTATGATCAAAGCGATTCCGAACAAAGTATTTATGGTAGAGATCATTAAAATTCTCCTGGAAATCGTCCGTCAAAACGCGTATAACAAAGAACGTGAATATGCACTGATTCAATTAGTCGATCAGGTTGAACGGGCGAGCCAGTCGAAAGATATGTTTTTGGCCAATATGTCCCATGAACTTCGCACACCGCTCAATGCCATCATCGGGTTTTCCCAGATTTTAGGGATGAATCCCGCTTTGCCGCAAAACTTGAAACCGTATATCGATAAAATCGGCATCGCCGGCAACAATCTGCTGACGTTGGTCAATACGATTCTCGATTTTGCGAAACTGGAAGCCGGAAAATTGACGTTTAAGCCGGACATTACGATCATCTCGGGAGTGATGAGAGACGTCGCGACGATTATCGAGCCGATGGCGTTGAAAAAATCGATTCGATTTCACTATCCCGAATTGATCTCTTTGGGGCTCTATCTGGACCGTCAGCTGATCCATCAGGTCTTATTGAACCTGCTCAGCAATGCCGTCAAATTCACCCCTGAAGGGGGAGAAGTGTCCATGTCGGTCGATTTTGATGAAGAAAAGAGGGTTTACCGCTTCAGTATATGCGATACCGGTATCGGAATCGAGGCAAAAGATATTACTACTCTCTTTGATCCGTTTACGCAAGTCGAGAACCCGTTTCAAAAAACGGCAAAAGGGACGGGGCTTGGGCTGGCGATCACTAAACGGATTATCGAGGATTTGCACGGTGGAAAACTGTGGGTTGAAAGCGAACCGGGGAAAGGGTCGTGCTTTTATTTTACGATTCCCGTTTCTCAGACCCAAAATACGGTAGAGAGATACTCGTCTTCCACCGAAGATGCCAAAAAAATGTTGATCGTCGAAGATGCTCCCGAATATCAGAAAATGCTGCTGGAGCGTTTGCAGGATCATTACCATTTAGTTATGACGAACTCCGTGAATCGGGCTAAAGAGATGCTCGAATCGGAGAGTTTCGATTTCATCGTCCTCGATTTCTTTTTAGTAGACGGCATCAGTTCCGAAGTGCTTCAGTTTATGGAACATAACCGCATCGCGATCCCCGTTATCATCATTTCGGCGGAAGATGACAGTAAGCTGATCGCCCATCTGCCCAATACGGAAAGCGTCGAGGGGATATTCAACAAAGCCCATATTCAAGAGATATGCGACTATTTAACCAAACGATTATAAGGAGAAAGAGTAATGACCAATGAGATAAAGAGCCTTCCCCCGTTGCCGGCATCGATTGTCAAGATTCAAGAGTTGTGCATGAGCAGTGATACGGATATCGATGAACTTGCACGGGTGATCGAAGCGGATCCGATGCTCAGTGCCAATATCCTTAAATCGGTCAATTCGCCGTTGTACGGGATGAGTAAAGAGATATCTTCGATTCCTCAGGCGGTCATGCTGTTCGGAATATCGATGATTCGCGGTTTTGCCGCCGCCAATGCGATCAAAAAAACCGTTCCGGTCGATTTGAATCCGTACGGGAAAACGATTGATGACTTGGGGAGAATATCGACGTTGCAGGCGACGTTGGTTCGCGAGTGGTATCGCAATGTCGATAAGTCAATGCTTCCTTTGCTGCAAAGTGCCGCTTTTTTGATGGAACTTGGCAAACTGGTCGCTTCGATCAAACTGATAGGTTCCGGTAGTGCTGAGCGTTTTAAAGAAGCCCTTGCGCAGGGAAAAGCCATCGGCGAGGCAGAACGTGACTTGTTGGGGATGAGCAGTTATGAGATTGCGGCAATGATGTTTGAACATTGGAATTTTGAAAGTGCTCTGACCGAGGCGCTAAAAGCGATTTCCGATCCATCCAGCTCAAATCGCTATGCGCAGGTCTTACGTGTCGTGTCCGAAGCGGTCGATTTTCGTGATGCATTGGGGACGGAGGGGATACGAAAGGCCGTGGAGACAATCGAAGTGCTGGGATTAAACCGTAGTGCATTTGAAGATGCGGTGCAAACAATCCAATCGCATAATCATTGATTAAAAAGGCAAATGATGAAAAGTGAACAGATACGCTGGAGCGAAGGAAGCGGATGGAGTCTCTACGATACGGCAGAGGGGCCGAACCGGAATTTGGTATTGGTTTTTTTTGATCATCCCCAATGTCATGATCCGGAGTGGTTCGAAGAGCTCAAATCGTTCTATCCTAATGCGATCATCGCCGGAGTCAGCAGTTCGGGGAGCGTGTTGGATACGGTAATCAGCGATCACGATGCGGTAGCGACTGCGTTGACGCTGGAGCGCTCCGGTGTGCGGTGCGTCTCTCATAAGATATCCGATTACGCCGATGCGGAGATACTGGGAGCTGCATTGGGCGAAGCCCTGTTGGATGAGGGATTGCGGCATGTATTGATCCTTTCGGACGGACTATCGATCAACGGGAGCGAGCTAGCCCGCGGGTTTTCCCGTGTATTGCCTGAGGGGATTACGATTACCGGCGGGTTGGCAGGGGACGGTACACGGTTCGGGACAACATACGTGATCGCCGGAGCGGGAGCGCAAACCGGTATTGTCGCGGCGGTCGGCTTTTACGGCGAAACGTTGCGGGCGAAAAGCGGATGCTACGCCGGTTGGGACGAGTTCGGCCCGGAGCGGGTAATTACCCGCTCGGAAGCCAATGTCCTTTATACAATCGACAATCAACCGGCACTGGAGTTGTACAAACGGTATTTGGGCGAGTTCGCCTCCGATTTGCCGAGCAGCGGTTTACGATTTCCGATGAGCGTCCGTAAAAATATCGATGCGACTCCGGTCATACGGACACTTTTGGCGGTAGATGAAACGTCGCAGAGTATGACGTTTGCCGGCGATGTTCCGCAGGGGTATTTATGCCGATTGTTGAAAACCAATATGGATTCGTTGATTGAACACGCGGGAATGGCGGCCGAATCGTCAAAGCTGGAGGAGGATTCACCGTTTTTAGTGATTGCCGTCAGCTGTGTCGGTCGCCGTTTGGTACTGGGGCAGCTGTGTGAAGAGGAGCTTGAAATTATTCGTGAAACACTCGGAGAACAAGCCGTCATTACAGGGTTTTATTCGTACGGAGAGCTGTCGGAAAAAGGGGAAAACCGATGTACGCTCCATAATCAGACCATGACTCTTGTCAGTATCTATGAGTAGAGAACACTATGGCTGATACCTATCATCGGCTCCTGATGCGCCAAATGCGGCGCTTTCTGAATACGGATCATCTTGAAGAATTGGCCCCTTTTTTAGAGAGTATCAGCGCTTTTTACGAAGATGCCGAAAAAGAGCGTAAATTATGGGACCGGATATTGGAAGTGAGTTCGAGAGAACTCGAAGAGGCCAACCGTTCACTTCGACAGCAAAATAAGGAACTTCGGGAAAAAGAGGAACTCCGATTGGCGCGGGATGCGGCGATTGAGGAGATGAATCAGGCGATAGAGGCCAATCGGGCCAAAGATACCTTCCTATCCAGTATGAGTCATGAGCTTCGTACCCCGCTTAATGCGATTATCGGATTTTCACAGATTCTTTTAGCAAAAAAAGATACCCCCGAATCGGTTAAAGGGTTTGTAGAGAAAATTCACCTTTCGGGTAAAAACCTCCTCTCCTTGGTCAATACGATCCTCGATTTTTCAAAAATCGAGGCGGGGAAAGTGGAGATTCATCAAACAACATGGGGTTTGAAAGAACTAATGGAAGAGGTGAAAATTCTCCTTGAACCGATGGCGGAGAAAAAAAGGCTCCGCATTGATATTCGTATGGATATGACGCACCATATTTACGCCGATCGGCAATTGATCAAACAGGTTATGGTCAATCTGATCAGCAACGCGGTCAAATTTTCACCCGAAGGAGAAAGTATTGCGATAGAACATTGCACTGCGGAGGGTCAAGAAGTGTTTCGCGTCTGCGATCACGGGCATGGGATTGCTCCTGAAAAAATCGACTCGTTGTTTGAACCTTTTGTGCAGATTCGCGAACATCAAAATGAGGCGATCAAAGGGACCGGGCTGGGGCTTACGATCGTCAAAAGGATTATTGAACTGCATACGGGAAAAATTTGGATAGAGAGCCGGGTAGGGGAGGGGAGCTGTTTCATATTCAGCTTGCCGGTTCCGTCTTAAATCGGTAGATCGAAAAAGTAAGCTAATCCGTAATAAACGCTGTAAAATCCATAGATCAGAATCGCCAATGCGGCAAGACGGTTCATCGTTTGACGAAAAGCGATCTCTTTAAAAAAACTGACCGACTGTCCCAGCGCCAACAGAGTCGGGACGGTTGCGAGTCCGAATGCCGCCATAATCAGACCGCCATCAAGTATCGATGCCGAAGCGGCCGCTTTTGCGGCGAAGAAAAAGACGAATCCGCAGGGAAAAAATCCGTTCATCACACCCAGAGCAAAAAAGCTGCCGATCGTTTTGCTCTTGATTAAACGGGAAAAGAGAGTCTTGAAGAGAGAATTGGTCGAAAAAGAGCGTTCCAGAATATGGATAAGTTTGGAGAGACCGAACATCCCCAAAGCCGTGATGATCATAACAAATCCGGCGAATATGAAAAGGGCTCCGTGCAGCTGCATATTGAGGGTGAAGAGTGACCCCAACGCTCCGAAAATCATCCCCAGAAGCATATAAGAACTGACCCGGCCGAGATTGTAGGCTCCATGGCGTACGAGCTGTGCACCGCGGCTCATCGACGCGTCGATTTTCGTCGAGCTGTAGGCCACGATAAAGCCGCCGCACATCCCGATACAGTGGCCGAAACTTCCGGCAAATGCGATCGAGATTATAACCCACCATTCGATACCGTGCATGATTCCACCTTCTTGCAAATAGTATATAGAGTATACGATTTGTGTTACAACAGTGTTAAGGCTTAACACAAATTTAACATTTCTATGAAACAATAGCACGAAATCATTTAAAGGATTCGTGGATGAAAAAAGTTCTTTTGGTAATGGCGGCATTCGTGTCGATTGCAGGTGCGGATGAGTTGGTCAACCTCAAAATTGACGGTATGATGTGTCCGGCGTGCGTTAAAAATGTCAAAGGCTCTTTAAATGAAGTCAAAGGGGTGAAAGACACCAGCGTCTATCTCAAAGACGGACGTGCGGAAGTAAAAGCCGAAAACGGCACAAAGCCTGAGGCAATGTGCGATGCGGTAAAAAAAGCCGGTTACGGCTGTGCGGTTACTAAATAGTTAAATAAAATACTGTTGTGCATCGTTGCGGCTAAGATCGCTAAGGGTACTTAGCGAAACGCCGCCGAAATCCAACGTCTGTTCCCCCTCAAATCCCGCTTTACAATACGCCAAAAGAAGTTTTCCCGCCAGTAACCGGTCGTTCTCGTCGGCATTGACGGATAAGAGCGCATGAGGCCCGACGAGTTCGGTACGGACATGAATGTATTTGCGGTTTTCGATCGTTTCGAGGATGGCGTTGTCTTCGGCGTTGCGCCCGATGATGAATTTCGCCCCTCCCGGAAGACGGAGCTGCCGTCCGTATTTCAGAGTCGGGATGTCCTCTACCGTAAAGGTATCGTGGGCGATGAAATCACGGATCTTATTCGAGAATTTTTCATCGGTCAAAAGGCATCCGCCCCCCGGTGCTTCGTAGTCTTTAAGCCCGAATTGCTCTGCCAGTTCTATCTGTCGGTCACGGTTGCGTCCGACGATATTTTCGAGTTTCTCCCGATCGACCCATCCCTCTGTTTCCGGAAGCGTCGGTTCCAGTGATTTGGCACTCATCGGACGCAGGAGCAATCCGCCGCAGTTGCTGAGGTTAAGGACTTTTTCGAGCGATTCTCGGTTTTGGCTCATCGGGCGTTGACCGAGGACTTCACCGCTGATGAGAAAGCTCGCTCCCCATTCGTCCATTAGACGTTTGGCTACTTCGAACATTTTGGCATGGCAGTCGATGCAGGGGTTGAAGTTTTTTCCGTAGCCGTATTTCGGGGAAAAAAGGACCTCTTTGATGTATTCGTCACGGATATCGACGCTTCGAAATTCGGCACCGACCTGTTCGCACATGTTTTTCATATGGGACAAACGGTCTTTAGTCGAACCGAATCCGGTATTGATGTTGCAGGCGATTACCTCGATCCCCTGATCAATGATCAGTTTCATTGCCAAAGTGGAGTCGAGACCGCCGCTGAAGAGAGCTATGGCTTTCATAATAATTACATTCCTTTATGATTTCTCTTTCTTTTCTCTAAAGCGCAAAAAAAGGAAACGTATCCTTTCGGCTCATTGCGCAGGTCATTTCCGTATTTGTACGGGAGGAGATGAAGAGACAGATTATCCCAACGGGACAAGTTCCCCTTTTTTAAGACGGGCGATTTTGTCTCGAAGCTGACGGATTAAATACGATTTTTGATCGAATGATATCGTATTTTGGGTATTGATTTTTTTGAGTTCGCGGGTATAGTGATTTTCTAAGAAAGTTAAAAGAGCTTTTTTGACCCCGGTATCCCCCTCGAAAACCCGGATTGAATTATTCATCATCAGGGCGTTTAGACGGGGGTTGTTCGGCTCGGCTCGGATGGCCGCTTCGAATTCTGCTGCGTGATGGCGGAACATCGAGACATCCAAAAAATCCAGAATCGAATCGGTGATATGCGGGTATTCCAAAATGGTTTTTACGAAACTCAGCTCTTCCGTGTCTTCGTGCGAAGAGAGGGAGATCGGCTTTGCAGTGGTATTTTGGGTATTCCCGAGCCGTATCAGCGAAGGGGAGACGCCGAGTTTGGATGCGAGGTAGGGGCGATACTCTTCTTGCAAAAGGGGGGTGAGGGTTTTGAGAAATCCGATCCCTTCATGCAGAGCGCTCTCTTTGGCTTTCGGGTCTTGAAGGTCGTAGCTGCCGATCATTTCGGCGATAACGAATTCAATAAACGGAATCGGGCGGTGCAGCAGCGTATTGAGCGCTTCGGTCTGAGCGTTTTTGACCATGTCGGCGGGATCGAGTCCCCCTTCGAACAACACGACCCCTCCGTCGAAGCCCGACGCGCTTAAGAGTTTAGAGGCTTTAAACGCGGCGGCACGTCCCGCTTTATCTCCGTCGTAGGCCAAAAATATTTTTGGTTCCCCTTTGCGAAGCAGGGGGAGATGCTCGGCGGTAAGCGCCGTTCCCAGTGTCGCTACGGCGTGTGTAAACCCTGCCTGATGGAGCATGACGACATCGAGATAGCCTTCGGTGACGATAATCTCGCGTCGGCGGTAGATCGCTTCACGGGCGAGATGGTATGCGTATAACAAACGGGATTTATTGAATATGGCGCTTTGGGAGGAATTGACGTATTTGGCCTGATGCCCGGTGATGGTTCGTCCTCCGAATCCGACAATCGC
>NZ_CALDDG010000003.1 GCF_937936435.1 uncultured Sulfuricurvum sp.
AGAAATCGAAGCGGGAAAATTCGGTCTTAGCTACATCAAACTCGACGGTGATGTCGGGTGTATGGTAAACGGTGCAGGGCTTGCAATGGGTACGATGGATACCATCAACTACGAAGGCGGCCGTCCGGCAAACTTCCTCGACGTGGGCGGCGGAGCGAATGCCGAAACCGTGGCAAAAGGGTTCGAGATCATTTTAAAAGACCCGAACGTCAAAGCGATTTTCGTCAATATCTTCGGCGGAATCGTTCGTTGTGACCGCGTTGCCAACGGTATTTTGGAAGCGACGAAACTGACAAAAGTTGATGTCCCGGTTATCGTCCGTCTGGACGGAACAAATGCCATCGAAGCGGCAGAGATTTTAAACAATGCCGGTATCTCAAACATTATTGCGGCAACCGATCTTGCAGACGGTGCGCGTAAAGCCGTTGCGGCAGCGAAAGGAGCATAATTAAATGTCTATTTTGGTCAATAAAGATACAAAAGTTATCGTTCAGGGATTCACCGGAAAAGAGGGGACATTCCACGCTGAACAATGTATGGCGTACGGTACGAAAATCGTCGGCGGGGTTACCCCGGGCAAAGGGGGACAAGAACACCTCGGTCAGCCGGTATTCAACACGGTAGAAGAAGCGGTAGCGGCTACGGGTGCAACCGTCTCTATGATCTTCGTTCCGCCGGCTTTCGTTTCGGATGCGGTTATGGAAGCGGCAGATGCGGGAATCGAGCTTGCGGTTATCATTACCGAGGGAGCTCCGGTCAAAGACATGATGTACGCCAAAGCGTATGCGGTTAAGAAAAATATGATGACCATCGGGCCGAACTGTCCGGGTATCATCACGGCGGACGAATGCAAAATCGGAATTATGCCGGGATTCATTTTCAAAAAAGGGAACGTCGGACTGATCTCTAAATCGGGTACGTTGACCTATGAGTCTGCGAATCAGGTGGTAAAAGAAGGTTTCGGTATCACTACGGCAGTCGGTATCGGCGGTGACCCGATCATCGGTTTGAGCTACAAACAGCTTCTTCCGATGTTTGAGGCAGACCCGGAAACCCACGCGATCGTTATGATCGGTGAGATCGGCGGCGATTTGGAAATCCAAGCGGCTGCCTATATCAAAGAACACGTGACCAAACCGGTCGTAGCGTTCATCGCGGGTCAAACGGCTCCGGCAGGAAAACGTATGGGACACGCGGGAGCGATCATCTCCGGCGGTTCGGGAACGGCTGCGGAAAAGATGGCGGCACTTGAAGCGGCAGGGGTAAAAGTAGTCGTTTCTCCTGCAGATATCGGCAAAGCGGTTGCCGAAGTGATGGCAAAAAAATAATAATCAAACGGGATCGATAGCGATCTCGCGTGCGAGCCTTGCGGTAGGCAAGGCGCAATTAGCACAACATAAGGCAATATTAAGAAAGCTAGGCTATCCTCTAGCAGGTCAGGGCGAGGGCTCTATCAATGATGCCGTCTTTTAAGACAGGAGCTTCGTCTCTTGTACGGTCGGCCGATTTCAGCATGATAATGAGCCTATTTAATTTAAATTTTGTGAGGAGAGTAGATGTTTAAAACGACTAATCCAGGTAATGTCCCGGTATGGGTCAATACTGACAATTGTAAAGCGTGTGATATTTGTGTATCGGTATGCCCATCGGGTGTGCTCGGTATGCGTTACGAGCCGACGTCGACACTGGGTGCTATGATCTCGATCGATCATCCCGAATCATGTATCGGTTGTAATGAGTGCGAACTTACCTGTCCGGACTTTGCGATTTATGTTGCGGATAAAGCGGACTATAAATTTGCGAAACTCACAGACGAAGCAAAAGAGCGTCAAGCGGCTATTATCGCAAACAACTATATGTCTTTAGATCAAGTGGGAGTTAAATAATGGCAAGAGAAGTAATTTCTACCGGTAACGAATTATCGGCACTCGGCGCATTTGATGCCGGTTGTATGTTTTTTGGGGGATATCCGATTACTCCGTCTTCGGAAGTAATGCACGAGATGTCTGATCTTTTGCCGACAGTCGGCGGAAAATTTATCCAAATGGAAGATGAAATCGCCGGTATTTCGGTAGCACTCGGTGCTTCGATGGCGGGTACAAAATCGATGACCGCAACGTCGGGCCCGGGGATTTCACTCAAAGCGGAACAAATCGGTCTCGGTTTTATCGCCGAAGTACCTTTGGTTATCGTAAACGTCATGCGCGGAGGACCATCTACAGGTCTTCCGACCCGTGTGTCTCAAGCCGATATCGGTCAAGCACAATATCCGACGCACGGTGACTATGCATCGATCACATTGTGTGCGGGTTCACTCGAAGAGTGCTATACGCAAACGGTTCGCGCCTTTAATCTTGCGGAAACCTATATGACTCCGGTTTTCGTCCTTTTGGACGAGACGGTGGGACATATGCACGGTAAAGCGGTTCTTCCGGATTTGGAAGAGATTAAAGCTTCTATCAAAAATCGTAAACGTTTCGACGGAAAACCGGAAGATTACCGTCCGTACGATGTTCCGATGAACACTCCTGCGGTTCTTAACCCGATGTTCGAAGGATACCGTTACCATGTGACCGGGTTGCACCACGGTCCTACGGGATTCCCGACGGAAGACGCGGCACAATGCCAGTTCAACATCGAACGTCTTGTCGGAAAAATCAATACGGTCGCTCTTGAGAACGACGGTTTGGACGATCAGCCCGATTATGAAGAGTTTATGCTTGACGATGCCGAAGTGTGCATGATCGCCTACGGAAGTATCTCACGCGGTGCTAAAGAAGCGGTTATGAAACTTCGTGCAGAAGGGATCAAAGCGGGTCTTTTCCGTCCGATCACCATCTGGCCGAGTCCGGTCAAAAAACTTAAAGAGATCGGTAAAAAATTCGACAAAATTTTCGTTACCGAACTCAATATGGGTCAATATCTCAAAGAGATTGAACGTGTCACAGGTCGAAGCGACTTCGGTACGCTTCACAAAGCAAACGGTCGTCCGATCGCACCGCTAGAAATGGTAGCAAAAGTTAAGGAGATGTTCTAATGGCTTTCAATTACGATCAATATCTACGTGTAGATAAAATGCCGACACTTTGGTGTTGGGGTTGTGGTGACGGTGTTATCCTCAAAGCGGTTATTCGCGCCATCGAAAAAATGCAATGGGATATGGACAAAGTATGTGTCGTATCGGGGATCGGATGTTCGGGACGTTTCAGCTCATATATCAACTGTAATACGGTTCATACGACGCACGGACGTACCGTAGCGTATGCGACCGGGATCAAATTGACCCGTCCGGACGCTCACGTTATCGTTGTCGCCGGAGACGGTGACGGATTGGCGATCGGTGGTAACCATACCATTCACGGATGCCGCCGTAACATCGATTTGAATTTCATTTTGATCAACAACTTCATCTACGGTTTGACCAACTCTCAAATCTCTCCGACGACTCCGCAGGGTATGTGGTGTGTATCGGCACAAAACGGGAACATCGATCCGACGTTCGATGCGTGCCAGTTGGCGATCGGTGCGGGTGCATCGTTCGTAGCCCGCGAAACGATGCTTGATCCGAAAAAATTGGAAAAAATCCTTGTAAAAGGCTTCTCTCATAAAGGATTCTCGTTCTTTGACATCATGAGCAACTGCCATATCAACCTTGGCCGTAAAAACAAAATGCAAAGTGCGATGGAAAACCTCCAATGGATCGACAGCATTACGACTCCGTTGAAAAAATGGGAAGCGCTTAGCGAAGAGGAAAAAATCAACAAGTTCCCTACAGGGGTACTTCGTGAAGTAGAGCAGGCTGAATACTGTGACCTTTACGATATGGTTATCGAAGCGGCTCAGGGCAAACGTGCCAAAATTACGCAAGACGATTTTGCGAAAAAAATCTAAGGAGAACCTATGAGACATACGATACGATTTACAGGCGTCGGTGGACAAGGGGTTCTCCTCGCCGGTGAGATTATGGCTGCGGCAAAAATCAAACTTGGCGGGCACGGTCTAAAAACGGCTACCTATACGTCGCAAGTACGCGGCGGAGCAACCGTCGTTGACATTACGCTCGATGACAATGAAATTTTCTACCCGTATGCAAATGAGGGTGAGATCGATTTCATGCTCTCGGTTGCAAACGTCAGCTACCAACAGTTCAAAAACGGTGTAAAACCGGGCGGTACGATCGTCGTTGAGCCGAATCTGGTTCATCCGACAGACGAAGACCGCCAAAAATGGAACATCGTCGAGA
Organism: uncultured Sulfuricurvum sp.; assembly: GCF_937936435.1. Lineage (GTDB taxonomy): Bacteria > Campylobacterota > Campylobacteria > Campylobacterales > Sulfurimonadaceae > Sulfuricurvum. The sequence goes on from NZ_CALDDG010000003.1 coordinate 4,244, forward strand.
TTCCGATCATCACGATCGCAAAAGAGGAAGTCGGAAACGTTATTACTCAGTCAGTCGTTGCGTTGGGAATCACCAATGAATTCACAGGTGTCCTCGATCCTGAAACATTGAAACAGGTTATGCTTTCAAAAGTTCCTAAAAAAGTACATGATGTTAATATCAAAGCATGGGAACTCGGAATCAAATACGCCAAAGAAGCGAAAGCAAAACTCGCATCCTAAGCTCCTTTCCCGCTTCGGCGGGAGCTCCTTCGTCTTTCAAGCCTTTTCTAATCCGTTTTTCTTTATAATTTCGATCAGGTACAACAGGTGATAGCTTGAGCCACTACTCAAGAGGTAAAGTCCGGGCTGCCGTAGGACACGGTTCCATCTAACGGATGGCCACGGTAACGTGAGGGATAGTGCAACAGAGAGCAGACCGCCTCGAAAGAGGTGAGGGTGAAACGGCGGGGTAAGAGCCCACCAGTCTCTTAGGCAACTAGGAGAGCTATGTAAACCCAACCGCGCAGCAAGAAACAGATGGTTAGCGTCCTACATCGCTATTGTTTCGCTAGAGGCTCAGAGCGATCTGGGCAGTAGATTAATTATCACTTCATCCAGAACCCGGCTTATCGTTGTACCTACTTCTGATTAACTACTTTTTCCGTTTCTTATCGATCTGATGACATTTCCATTATAATTGAAGATTGAATATCTTACCTCATAATTATAGAAGTAGCCTGTCCCCTTTTTCCATATATATCCTATAACATAAGATACAATAATATATTTTTAAAATTCTAGGATAATTATGATACAAAAAAAGTATTGGAGATAAAATTTTGTCAACCAAGTGTGAAGTTCGCGACTGCCAAATCGATACGTATGAACATAATTCTAAATGTATTTTGCATTGTGATAAAACTATAGATAATAATTGGATTTTTTCTGGAAACAGACCTATAGAACCACACAAAGCCAAAAGCAACACAGATGATATTTTGTATTGGAATGAAGAAAAAGTAGAGGTTTTCTGGAATGTTTTGTTTGATGAAATAAAAAATAAAATCTTTAAAAACGTAAAAAGAGGACAACAAAACACTACTAACGAAGCTATCAGAGTTATTGGAAATAAGAAAAAATATGGCTTTTATTTAAATTTTTTAGATATAAAATTTCCACCAGTTAGAAACGATTTTTTAAAAAAGCACATACATTCTAATAATACAATTATAAAGAATAATCAATTTCAAAACTGTACTTTTTATGATAATTGCGTTATTAATATTTCTGATTTGAAATTGATTTTTCACCCTATACAATCAGGTATTAAAGAAATAACTACGAACAGACCAAACCAATTTTACCATTGTATTTTTGAACAGAATTTTATACTACATAGACCAGGTTCCACAGAAGAATCTATTGATCTTGATGACTGCAAAATAAAAAAAAGAATAGAGCTAACAAGTGATTTTAAAAATATTCGTCTTAATAAAATTGAGGCTCTAGTTTTATGCATAAAAGATGGAAGCTTTGGCTATAAAAAAAAGAGTGAATTAGATTCATTTTCATTAACAGAGAGTAAAATTAAAAAAATAACAATTGATAATAAAATCATAAATCAATTTGAAATAAATAATTTAGAATCGCACAAAATTGTATTAAAAAATAGTGAACTAAAAAAAATATCTATTAAAAAAATCAACACAAATATATTTTCAATTTTCAATATAGACCTTACTGAAGATTCAAAAGCATCTTTTGAAACAATAAAAACTAAAGTTTTATCGATAAAACGATTGTCTCAAGATGCGAAGTACATACAATTACATAATATTGATGTAGCTAAAAGATTTTATTGCGAACGTGTTGAATTTAAAAATACTTACTTCAATGATTTTAATATCAAAAATGCTATCAAAGAGATTAAAAAAGTTTCGTTTATTGATGCACATTTGAATTCAATTCAATGGGGTAATATTTTTGAAATTAAATCTTCAAAAGATATGTTTAGACAACTAAAATTTGTCAATGATCAGCAAGGTAATCATATCGAAGCAAATGATTTTTATGCAAAAGAAATGACAACCCATAAAAAAGAAACTTTAGATAAGCAACAATGGCTGTCAAAGTGGTGGCAAGAAAAATTAATTTTCTTATTTGGGGAAAAATTGTCAAACTTTGGACAAAGTTGGTTTTTACCACTTCTGTGGTTAATGCTTCTAAATTTGTTTTTTTATACATGGGTATATATACACGCATCTTTAATATTAATCTTTTTGACATTATTGGCATTATCATGGAGTGTAGGCAAATTAGCTTATAAATTATTATCGAATGCAAGGATTAGTTTTTATACTGCACAACATATTGCTCTTGTTATAACCTTGATATTACTTATATACTATTTTAGCCTTGGCAACATTCAAAAATTTACAGAGTTTATGAGTATTAGAATGCCGAATAAAGGTATAGTCTATGATAAATATTTACATATTTGGTATCTTAATAAAGCAGTCTCAAGTTTTATTATTTATTACTTTATCGTGGCTTTGCGAAAACATACCAGACGATAAAAGAATAATATGCAAAAAAGTATCTTCTACAAACAAAAATTATATTTAGCAGTGACAATCTACATCATTGCATTAGTAGCAATTTATTTCCTTCATGGATTCGTCTTATCTATTTACTTTGCACTAACGGTACTATTGATGGCATATTTCATACATATCATTGTTGATTTTGCAGAGTTCAAATTTGATGAAAAAGATCTATCGATTCAACAGAAAGAAGAAGAAAAAAATCAATTAGCCCGTGTTCATAAAAACGAAATACGAGCAGTAATGAGCTTCTTAGAAAAAGAACGTCAAAAAATAGATGAAATAAAAAACAATGCAATCAATGAGGTTCAAATCTCTACAAACCATGAAATCGAAAAAATTAGGTTAGAAGCAGAAGAAAGGATCAAAAAACTGCAAGAGGCTGAACAATACAAACTTCAAGAGATTGAACAAAAATATAAAAATCAAATTGTCGAACTGGAAAAAGCACAATCTTCTAAAAATGGATGGATTCCAAAAGAAGAATGGCTAAAACTCCAAAAAGAAAAAGAAGAAAAAGGGCGTTTATACGAGCTTAAAGTCGGTGAACATTTTGAAAATGAAGGCTATGCAGTTGAGTATAGAGGAATCAGTTTAGGCAAGAGAGATGGAGGGATCGATTTAATCGCTAGAAAAGAAGCAGAAGTTATTTTGATTCAATGCAAAAATTGGAAAGGAAATATAAAAATAAAACAAGCCGATATTCGAAAGTTTTACGGTGACTGTTCCAAATATATTGAGGATAATTTATTGTCAAGGGATGAAGTTCAATATCGATATATCATACCTTCAAAGAGTTTGCTGGATTATCAAGCAGAACGGTTTTTTATAGAGAATCATACACGAATTCGATATGTTGTTATTGAGGCATAAAATTAAACGGTACGATCGTTTACCCGCTAAAATGCCAATCGGAATATCGAATCGTGGAAATTATGCAGATGTAGATACGGAGAAGGGAGAACGATTTTCTCCCTATGGAGAAGAAGGGCTATTCTACGTGTAGAATATATTTTTTTAATAAAGTATCTATCTCCGCTTCGAGTACCGTGATTTTGGCATTGATATCGATTTCTTCATTGCCGGATGGATTCGTGTTGATTTTTTCAGAGAGTTCTTTTTTTTCTTCTATTTTACTTTTGAGTATGTGAAGCGTATCTTCTATCATGGGAATGATTTCTTTCTGCAATTGGTTAAGGGTAAAATGGAATGCGTACGAGCGCAAAAACAACGTATTAAATGCCTGTCTCAACCATCAAAACGATAGCGGCAGTGTTATCGAATTGTTACTTTTCAGAGACAATAATCGACAAGCAAAAATCAGTCCATTATGAGCCTTTTTGACCGCATAGAATGGGAATTTGCCCGCGTTTTAAAATGGAAAATAAGTATTATGAATAATTGAAAAATTCGGAAAGTTTAGCACTATTGGATTATGTTAGAAGGGATGAAAAATCACCCTCAGCACTCTTATATCTGCCGGGTGGCGATTTGGCTGTCGAGACGGGTAATATGTCCATGTTCGTCGTGGTAGACGGTGACGTATTGGCTGTGGGTACACTGTGACAGCTCGGTGCTATCCAGCTGAAAGTAATTGACATAATCTTCGGCGTCGTAAATCAAGTGCTCACTCGGTGTCTGATAGCGGTTTAGCCGAGAGAGGATAAACAAGATCACGGGAGTCGCAATCAGTACGAATATCGCATGATTGAAAGTGACGCTGTGGATGTTGTCGTAAATCCAGTCTGAAATCTCGACTTCCGGTTCTTTAAAAGTGATGATCCGATAAAAGACGTGAAACAGCGGTTTCCACAAATAGATGAAACCCAGCCAAAGGGCGAGGGTGATCAGATCCCATATGATCCGCTTGGTACGGGGAAGTTCATGACGTTTGTTGATAATGAGCTTGTCCATCTGTTAGCCTTTGAGAGTCTGTTGCGCTTTTTTGAGCTGCTGATGAGCACCGCGATCCGGACTGACCCAGCGTGCTCGCCCTTTTTTCCCGAACAATACTTTCGGTAGAGCCGTCACCGCCGTAAGAAGGTTGAGAAGCCAGTATATAAACGGATACCAAACCATCCAAAAATAGTTTTTACCCAGCCCCTGATCGTAATGCCCGTCCAACCATTTGCTGACGGCAAACTGGAGCAGACAGGCTCCGATCAAAATCACGCTACTCTGATCGGGGACGATCGGCGAGTGGTGCGGCATCAAAAACGATATCGGAACCAACAGACTGATAAACCAGACGACAAATACCAATACCATGCTGTACGACCAGAGGGTACTGAGCATCAGTTCGACCATGAGACCCCATAGATGAGTCTGTTTGGGTTGAAAAAGAACTTTAAAGTTTTTGAGCATTACCTGAACGCCCCCCATCGCCCAACGCAGCCGCTGTTTCCAGAGCCCTTTGAGTGTTTCGGGCATCAAAATCCAGACCAGCGCACGCGGCTCGAAGCGGACGTCCCAACCGTTGCGTTGGAGTTTCCACGTCACATCGATATCCTCGGTGAGCATATCCGGACTCCAGTATCCTACCTCATGCACTGCCGCTTTACGAAAGGCGGTAATAACGCCCGATACGGTAAACAGACGCCCGAAGCTGCGCTGTGCCCGTTTGATCATACCGACGATCGAGGAAAATTCGCCGACCTGGATTTTTCCGAGCAGCGTCGTCCGGTTGCGGATTCGCGGATTCCCCGTGACTGCGGCGACTTCGGGATAGCGGATGAAATGTTTGACCATCCAGTAGGGACAATACGGATCGAGCAGCGCGTCGCCGTCGATACAGAGCAGATATTCGTATTTGGCCAACAGTGCACCCGCTTGAAGCCCTAATGCTTTTCCCTGATTTTCAGCCAGATTGACCACTTTCAAGCGCGGATTATCCACTGCCATGTCCATCAAGATTTCCAGCGTATTGTCCTTGCTTCCGTCATTGATGGCGATGACCTCGAATTCGGGATAGTGAACGTTCAATGCATACGAGATGGTTTCTACGGCATTCTCTCCCTCGTTGTAGCAAGGGATCAGAATACTGACCCCCGGCCAGCGCTCATGAGGGTTTAGAGGGGGAATGATGTCTTTCGCATAGGGTCTTTCATTTTTGAAATAAAAGAAAATAGCCCCGATGATCCACAAGCTGGACATGAAAAGGGGATAGTAAAATACGAACCCCAAGATGAAATGCCACAGAGAATGCAAAAATATCAGGAAAGCCATTCTAATCCTCCTTATTGGGCTGGAGCGGTAGTTTTAATCGAATACGAATGCATACGGATCGGCTTTTCGGAAAAGGCTTTATTGATGACATCCGCATCCGGAACATTCGTATAGACGTTGTCGGGATAATAGGCGATATGATGAACACCGAGATTGTACAAGCTGCGGATGGTGCTATCCATCTCCTGTGTCGAAATCGGTTCGTTCTCTTTTCTCCAATTGACGGACTGTAACTCGATGACGGTGCGCTCCAAACCGCACTCTTGCTGTTTGACGCGATCGACGATATCTTTATAAAACTGCTGCGAATCTTCGGCCTGCTCCATATACGGCATCGCCATGATGGCAGTATAGTCGTAGTGTTTGATCGACTCGCTTAGACTTTGGGCATACCACTCTTCGGCGTTCGGGTTCAGTGCGACCTGCGCATAGAGATTCCGTGCCGTTTTGAGACCGGGCTGTTCGTCGAGAGCTATGTGCGCCAGTTGTTGTGCAAAATGATCCAGATAGTCGGTTTTGAGCTTGGTCCATCGGTCAAACTGCTTACGGTCGGAACGGATTTCGGTTACGTTTCCTGATAATCCCCATTTTTTATATTGTGCCCGTGCCGAGGGGCTGTCGTCTTCGAAATCGGAGAGAGTAACGTCATCATGAAATAAGATTCCGTCAATATACGACGATTTCGCCAAATCCCGGTAAATCTCGCGGATCACTTTTTGGGCTTTCGGTGAAAAGGGCGACAGTCTCGGGTAGCCCATGTTCAAATGTCCCGGATCGACTTGGAGAGTTACCACGGTGTCTTTGGCGGCAGGATTGGTTTTCGGCAGTTCCCATGCCAGCATCGGCATCCATGCGTAAATCCGTTTTACCTGGGTACGGGTAGCGATTTGCCAGGCTACACGATTGAATAAATCGGCGCGCATCGGAATGTTGCGGTTCGGAAAATAGACATAATCGGCGGCACCGTTGGCATCGGGATCGGCAAAAGCCTGCAAATAGACCGTATTGATTCCGAGGCTTTTGATCCGATCGAGCAGCACACCCAGATTTTTTTCCTGCTGATCCGGGTCCGGATCATAAATATAATCCAGATCGATATGGGCCGCTTTGGTCGTACGGTCATCGTCGGTCAGATTGGCATTGCGTAAGATCATGTTGAGTTCGAGATCGCGCAGCGTCATTTTCCCCTCTACCAATATCCGTCGCAGTCCCCATAGCGGTGTAATACGGGTGTTGCTTCCATCGTCGAGGGTCAGCCCTATCGGCATCCCCAAGCGCTCGGCGATTGTTCTTGCTTCGATATTGTAGTGTCCGTACGGCCACACCATCACACGGGGCTTTTGACCGGTATAGCGCTCTAAAAAGATGTTGTTTTCCAGAAGATCGTTATAGACGCGGGCTTTGTACGTTTTTTCGTTTTCATACGATTGGGTATCCTTAAACCACAGACGCGTCGTGATCGCCGGCTCCATATTCCCCTGCGGATTGCCCTGTAGACCTTCATGAGACTGATAGCTGTGGCTTCCTACCTCCACAAGACCGCTTTTGACCATCTCTTTGATCTCTTTTTGGCTCAAAAACTTGTTCCGGGCAATCATATGTCCGCTGAAGTCCACTTTGTCCTCTTTTTGAAGCCAACTCCCGACCAACGCGATAACGGTCGGGATTTTGTATTTTTTCAATACGGGAAAGGCATTGGCATAGACCGATTGATATCCGTCGTCGAATGTGACTAAGACAGCTTTTTCCGGTAAGGCTTTGCCGTGTTTGCGGTAGTTCAGAATATCGTCGATACGGACAAAATGGTAGCCGTTATCGATGAGCCAGCGCATTTGTTTTTCAAAGTTGGACGGACTGACCGCATAGGTCGAATCGAGCGTTTCGCTTTTGTCTGATATTTCGTGATAGCTGAGGATGGTAAATTCGTTGACGTTCTGGTCGCGGCTGCATTTGTTGGGCAGGTCGTTTGCAATCAGCACGGCTCCGAAAAAAGTGATGAATACCGAGAATAAAATTAGAATCTGTCGCGGCATGTTTAGAACCCTGATGACGTATCTGTTGGACTCGATTGCATTGTGAAACCTTATGGAATTTTATGTGCAATTATATGTCAATAGCGCATCAAGAATCCATCAAGATTTTTTCTCATGCAGGCGGGTATAAAAAAGGCGGAGAAGGGTCGGTTACAACTTGTTGCGGTCGACGCTTACGCCGCTGTATTCGAGGGTATAGATCAGTTCGACGGTATCGAGGATATTAAAATTTTCCATAACCAGTTTTTTAAGATACTCTTTTTCGGATTGTTCGATTTTCATAAGAGATGCGGCGAATTTTCCTTTTTTGTCGATAACGAGGCGGCTGATTTCGCGGTCCATATTGACATGGTTCATCAACGTTTTGACATTGGTTTCGAAGACCGCTCCGAGCAAGGAAAACATTCCTGCAAGATAGGCTTTTTCTTTGTCTTTGTGATGGGCTTCTTCTTCCATTTTTTCTGCTCGGTTCAGTGCCAGCTGGAGCAGAGATTTGGATGCGGGATTGGTGGATATCTCGGCGTATAGATAAACGAGAAGCCATCGCAGGAGTTTATCTCTGCCTAGAAGCGTGATGACTTGGGTAATCGATTCTACGGGAGTTTCGAAGGCAATTTGGTTATTCAGAAATTTGATCAGTTTGTAGGTAAGATCGGCTCTTTGACGGATAAAGGTTTCAATCCGTGTTGTTTCATCATCTTCTTTGAGGAGTTTGATAAGCTGTAGGATGATGACGTGCGTCACCTCTTTGTAGCCTTCGATTTCAACATTTTCGGGACGGTGAAAATAGTATCCCTGAAACATATCGAAACCCATAGCCTTATATTGTTCGTGCTCGGCTCTGGTTTCGACTTTTTCGGCGAGAAAACGGGTACCGATACTTCGGAGTTTTTTCATCACTCCGTCGATATTTTCTACCTCTGCGGTACGGACGTCGACTTTGACGATATGGATGTATTTGAGCAGGCCTGCAAATTTTTTGATCATTTCCACACTGCAGTCAAAATCATCCAGTGCAATCGTATAGCCGCGTTTGTGATACGTTTTGATCCGTTCGATCACTTTGTCATCCAGAGAAATCGTTTCGAGAATTTCGATGACAAAGCGCTTTTTATCCAGCATGTCGATAATGCCCGATGTGAGGAAATGCTCGTCGGCATTGATAAATGCAATACCGGTTTTTCCCAAAAGCGCGTCGGTGTTAAGATTGGTCAGGGTGTTGAAAATAACATGGGCGGTCGCTTTGATATGGCTCGGGAAAGGTTCGCCTCCCTCTGTCCCGTCACGAAATAGCAATTCATAGCCGTATACATTTTCATTCGCCAGATAAATTTTTTGTTTCGCTATGTATAACTTGCCCAATCAACTGCCTTGTAGTCGTATTCTGAAACGTATTTTGCCCGAAAACGGATAAAAATTCGTTATGCCCGGAAAAATGAGGGGAGCAATTTTGGATATTTAGTCTTTTATGGAATAATGGAGTAACATGAGGAGTAGGCATGATTAAAGCATTTTTTAAACTGGAGTCCGCGACGGGGATTTTGCTTCTTGTCGCAATGGTACTGGCAATGGCAATGTCCAATTCGCCTCTTGCATCTCTATATGAGAGTTTTACCGAAATTCCGGTTGTAGTGAGTTTCGGATCTCTTGTCATCGCAAAACCTCTGCTGTTATGGATTAATGACGGATTGATGGCGGTTTTCTTTTTTATGGTGGGGATGGAGATCAAACGCGAGGCATTGGAAGGCTCTTTACGTGATATCCGGGCCATAGTCGTACCGATTATTGCCGCCGTAGGCGGGATGGCCGTTCCGGCACTTATTTATGTCTGGTTTAACCATACCGATCCGAATGCCTCAGTAGGATGGGCGATCCCGAGTGCAACCGATATTGCATTTGCACTGGGAGTTCTGACCCTGTTGGGAAATCGTGTCCCATCAGGCCTAAAACTTTTTTTACTGACATTGGCGATTATTGATGATTTGGGAGCCATCATTATTATCGCTCTTTTTTATTCGAGCGATCTTTCAGCGATCTCGTTAGCCATTGCGGCCCTCATGATAGCGATTTTGTTTCTGATGAACTATAAAGGGGTTGTCAATTTGACGGCTTATATTTTAGTCGGGGGGATACTATGGATATCGGTATTGAAATCCGGCGTCCATGCCACTCTTGCCGGAGTGATTTTGGGAATGATTCTTCCGCTAAAGGGGAATTCGGGAGCATTCCATGCATTGGAACATTCGCTGCACGCTCCCGTGAACTTTGTCATTCTACCTTTGTTTGCATTTGCGAACATGGGAATCGGGCTTGGGAATCTGAGTGTTAAAGATTTCACCGATAATATCACTCTGGGAATTGCCGCGGGATTGTTTTTCGGAAAGCAGATCGGCGTTTTTTTCTTTACGCTCATAGCAGTGAAAAGCGGGCTTGGAAAACTTCCTTTGGGTGTTTCGTGGAAACAGCTTTACGGAATTTCGATCCTTAGCGGCATCGGTTTTACGATGTCTCTTTTTATCGGTTCGTTGGCATTTGAGAGCGCAAAAAGCGGCGGAATCGTGATGGCGGACGAACGGCTCGGAATATTGATCGGATCGATTCTCTCCGCCGTTTTGGGCTATTTCGTGATTCGTTCGACGTTAAAATCAACGGAATTGAACTAAAACATTGGAATGTTTGGCAAAATATAAGGTATAGTAACACCATATGTCTTAGGAGATGTTTCTGTGGATACCGTCACTCTTACCGATAACCGAACCGATAAAAGCTATACGTTTTCGATACTGCATCCCAGTGTCGGTCCGGACGTTATCGATTTGCGGACACTGTACAAAGAGAGCGGGATGTTTACCTACGATCCCGGATTTACTTCGACGGCAAGCTGTAGTTCCTCGATCACCTACATCGACGGTGAGAAAGGGGAATTGCGCTATCGCGGATATGATATCAGCGATTTGGCCACCAAAAAAAGCTATCTCGATGTTTGCTATCTGCTGCTTATGGGACATCTGCCGAATGAAAAAGAGCGGGCAGAGTTCGATGTCGAACTGCGTAAACGCTCTTTTATCCATGAAGGGCTCAAACGGCTATTCGACGCATTTCCCGACAAAGCTCATCCGATGGCGATGATGGCATCGGCCGTTTCGGCGCTTTCGACATTTTATTTCGAACACCTGAATGTTCAAACAAAAGAAGATGCGCAAATCATGGCACGGCGTATTATCGCCAAAATACCGACTTTG
>NZ_CALDDG010000004.1 GCF_937936435.1 uncultured Sulfuricurvum sp.
AGAGTGGATGGATACCAAATGGATCTACGACAATATTACCAGCGTGATCGATGATGCGAAGGTTATTATTAATCAACGCTGAAAAACGGTATAATTAGCGATACTATAACTATCGGACGGGAAAGGGAGAATGCTATGATGCAAACAACGATCGGCAAAAGCGTCGAACTGGTAGGAATCGGGTTACACCGCGGTTCTCCGGTGAAATTGCGTCTTGAGCCTTTGGGATGCAATAGCGGCATCGTCTTTTATCGCAGCGACGCGGGAGTGTCGATTCCGTTGGTTCCCGCCAATGTCGTTGATACCAAAATGGCTACGGTGATCGGAAAAGAAGGGGTAACGATCTCTACGATCGAGCATATGCTCTCCGCGATTTACGCATACGGTATCGATAATCTCCGTGTGATTGTCGATGCCGATGAAATTCCGGTGATGGACGGATCTTCGATGAGCTTTTGCATGCTTTTGGAAGAGGCCGGGATCATCGAGCAGGATATTCCTAAAAAAATCATGCGGATAAAAAAAGAGGTGATTGTCCAAGAGGGGGACAAGTACGTCAAATTGATCCCTTCGAATGACATGAACTACGATTTTACAATCAAATTCGCCCATCCCGTCATCGATAAACAGAGTTATGTTCTTGCGTTTACGAAAGAAAACTATAAAAAAGAGATCGCCCGTGCTCGGACATTCGGATTCGTCCATGAGGTTCAGTACCTTCGTTCCAAAGGGCTTGCATTAGGCGGAAGCCTCGAAAATGCGGTCGTATTGGACGATAAAAAAGTACTTAATCCCGAGGGACTCCGGTTCGGAGACGAGTTCGTCCGTCATAAAATCCTCGATGCTATCGGCGATATGTCGTTGATCGGGATGAATTTTATCGGCAATTACGAAGCGTATGCGGGGAGCCATGACTTGAATCATAAACTCACGCTGGAACTTTTAAAAGATCCGGCGAATTACGAGGTTGTGGAGTTGGCCGCGGCCGAATCGAAAGAGCTGGCGAAAGCGTATGCATGATGCGGTTGTCGTCGCACTTGGCACTCCCGTTCTCGTCGGTGTGTATGAAAACGGTGTTTTAGTCGAAACGATCCGAAGCGAGGGAATGGGTTCGGATGTACTGGCCGAGATATTCGGTCCGTTATGCAAGCGCTACTCTTTTTCCCATTTTATCTATGCCAAAGGTCCCGGAAGTTTTATGGGGATCAAAGTCACGTATTTGTTTTTAAAAACTTTGAGTATTGTTCAAAAAGTTCCCCTTTTGGCAACGTATGCCTTCTTTTTTAACCAAAACAGCCCTATCAAAGCAGTTGGAAAGCTCTATTTTGTTAAAAATAGCTCTACAATTGCTCTGGAACCGTTAGAAGCGCCGCAAATGAACGCTTTTGTACTTCCCGAGACCATCGAGATAGAAAATTTTGATTCGGACAATCTCCCGTATTACGGGATCGATGCCGTAGGATAAGGAAATTATTTGTTCGTCAGTGTACCTGCAACGAGTGCTAATTTAGGCCCGGGATTTGATTCGTTGGGACTTGCCGTCGATTTACGAAATCAAGTCGAATTGGTCCCTTCCCGTTTTTTTACCGTCTCTATCAAAGGAGAAGGGGAAAATAATCCGAGATTAAAGGGAAATAACCTTTTTGTCAGTATTTTTAACGAGCATTATCGCCGTTTGACTCAGAAGCGTCAAAACTTCAAATTTACGTTTTATAACCAAATCCCGATGTCCAGAGGGCTTGGAAGCTCATCTGCCGTCATCGTCAGCGCGATCAGCTGTGCCCATGAAGCGGCAGGGGTAAAAGTTTCCAAAAGACGTATTCTCAATCACGCCCTCGTTTATGAAAGTCATCCGGATAATATCACTCCGGCGGTCATGGGGGGATTCAATGCGGCGATGGTAGAAAAACAAAAAGTTTTCTCTCAACAAAAGCATCTCCCCGATTATCTCAAGGCGGTTGTCGTTATCCCGAACAAACCGATCTCAACCGCAAAGTCGCGGACAACACTCCCGAAATCCTACAGCAAAGAAAATGCGGTTTTTAATCTCTCGCACACTGCCGTGACGGTCGGGGCGTTTTTTAATGAAGATTGGGAGATGCTCCGTCTGGCGACACAGGACCGGTTTCATCAAAAAGTGCGTATGAAAATGTTGCCGGAACTCTTTGCCGTTCAAAAAATGGCGTACGACAATGGTGCATTGATGTCGACACTTTCGGGGAGCGGATCGACTTTTTTTAACATGGTCTACGATCAGGACGCTCAAATGTTGGCGGAAAAATTTAAGGCGGAATTCACCGATTTTGAGGTTAAAATTTTAAGCTTTGATAATCATGGACTTGTCGTCGAACGATAACTAAGAAAGTATTGGATATAATGGCGCAAAAGTTACATCAGCCTATACGAATGTGTGTGGCGTGTCGTGAGCGTTTCGCTCAATCTGCACTTCTGCGGCTTCAATGCCGTGAGGGGATATTGGAACCTTATTCATATAAGGGGAGAAGCTTTTATCTATGTATATCATGCGTGGAACACAAAAAGACTCCGGGTCAGTTGGCTCGTCAATGCAAAAACGGTGCAACAGAGATGTTAATGAATCGGTTAAAGGAGATCATCGTTAATGATGGATAAAGTAAGAGTTCATGAGATTGCCAAGGAACTTGGTATCAATTCCAAAGAGGTAGTGGATAAAGCGGCCGCAATGGGGTTGAATGTTAAAACTGCTTCGAGTTCGGTCTCGATCGAGGAAGCTGAGCAAATCATGAACTATATCATGAGCGGGGCTGCGACGGAAACGGCAGCGCCGAAATCTTCTTCTAAATCAGTTTCTTCCGAGGAATTTGCAACCGCGGTATCGGCACCGGTAGAAACAGTTCACGCCCAATCTGATACAGTGGGTAAAGAAGAGTTTCCGGAAGAAGCTGCAGCCGATGCGGAACCGCAAAAACGCTCCGGTCTTAAAATTGTCAAGAAAAAACGTCCTGTCGAAGAAGAATATATCGCACCGGTACGTCAAGAAGCTACGGCCGTATCGAGTTACGGAAAATTGAGCGAACAGGCTCAACGCGAATTGGAAGCGAAAAAAGCGAAAAAAGCACAGAATAATAATGCCCCGGTACAGAAAAAAGATCAGGGTGTCCGTCTGGATATTTTCGGAGGCGGTATTTCCGATGTGTCGATGGACTACGAAGACGAACAGATCGTTTTGATGGATTTCAACGATCTAAGTGCCAAAATCGAGCCGGAAGAGGAACAAAAACCTAAAGAAAAAAAACCGATAGGGCGAAATTCCGGGAAAAAACAGGGTGCGAATAAAAACAAACCGCGTCAAGTGTCTCGTGAAGCACGTAAAAAGTACACCCGCGATGCAAAAGAAGATGAAGTCATTACCCACGTCGAAATCCCCGAAGATATCCGTGTTTATGAATTTGCGGATAAAGTGCGACAGCCGCTCTCCGAAGTAATTAAGATCCTTTTCAATCTCGGAATGATGGTAACGAAAAACGATTTCCTCGGAAAAGATGAAATCGAAATTTTGGCGAGCGAATTTGGCGTCGAGGTAACGACGATCGATCCGAAAGATGCATTCAACTACGAAAGTGCTTACGAAGAGACGGAAGAGAGTGAAGAAGGGCTTGAAGAACGCCCACCGGTTATTACCATCATGGGGCATGTCGACCACGGTAAAACGTCGCTTTTGGATGCAATTCGTAATGCCAAAGTTGCACACGGCGAAGCGGGAGGAATTACCCAGCATATCGGTGCCTATTCCGTTGAACAACACGGTAAATTGATTACGTTCCTCGATACTCCGGGACATGAAGCCTTTAGTGCGATGCGTGCACGCGGTGCACAACTGACCGATATCATCGTTATCGTTGTCGCCGCGGATGACGGAGTCAAGCCCCAAACCCGGGAATCGGTGAAACATGCGCAGGAAGCCAAAGTTCCGGTCATCGTTGCAGTCAACAAAATGGACAAACCGGGAGCTAATCCGGATATGGTCAAAGCACAAATGGCGGAACTCGGTCTTAATCCTGTCGATTGGGGCGGAGATATTGAATTCGTCGGTGTGTCGGCTAAAGCGATGACCGGAATCGACGATTTGCTCGAAGCGATTCTGCTCCAAGCGGAGATTATGGAACTTAAAGCAAATCCGACCAATATGGCCAAAGCGGTAGTTGTCGAGTCTACGTTGGAAAAAGGGCGAGGACCGGTAGCCACCGTCATCGTCCAAAACGGAACGTTGAGAGTCGGAGATAATATCGTGTGCGGAAGCGCATACGGGCGGGTTCGCGCATTGGTAAACGACCGTAAAGCACAGCTCCAAAAAATAGGACCGAGTGAGACTGCCGTCGTGGTGGGTTTAAGTGACGTGCCGCCGTCGGGTGAAGTCTTGATGGTTATGGAAAGCGATAAAGAAGCGCGCGAGTTTGCTCAAAAACGGTATGAATACGATCGTCACCGCGAGCTTTCACACAGCACCAAAACAACGCTTGACGAACTTAGCTCATTGATTGCCGAGGGACGCTTGAAAGCCCTGAAAGTGGTTCTAAAAACCGACGTACACGGATCACTTGAAGCGATTCGATCCGCTCTTTCTGAACTCCGTAACGAAGAGGTAAAAGTTGAAGTTATCTCCAGCGGCGTCGGCGGTATTACCGAGAATGACGTTGCGTTGGTGAACAATAGTGAGAACTGTATGCTGGTCGGGTTTAACGTCCGTCCGACGGGTAACGTCAATGCCTTGGCAAAACAGATGGGAATTAAAATCAATACCTACTCGATCATTTATCAGTTGATTGATGACGTTACGGCGATGTTGACCGGTATGATGGCTCCGCAATTCCGCGAAGAGAACACAGGTCAAGCCGAAGTGCGTGATACCTTTCCGATGCCTAAAGGCGGCGGAACAATCGCAGGATGTGTGGTTGTCGACGGTAAACTTGTACGCGGCGGAATGGTTCGCGTTATTCGTGAGGGCGTCGTTATCCATGAGGGTGACCTTACCTCTCTTCGCCGTTTCAAAGACGATGTCAAAGAGGTTACCAAAGGATTTGATTGTGGGGTTGTCCTTAACGGATACACCGATGTCAAAGTGGGCGACGTTATCGAAACCTTTACCAAAATCGAGAAAAAAGTATCCCTGTGACACCGGCACAAATCAAAGTCAAACGGACGGAGTCGATTCTCAAAGAGTTGATCCCCGAAGCGATTTCTCAACTTTCCGATGCACGTGTGCGTGAAGTGGATGTCATCGATGTCCATTGTTCACGCGGACGTAGCGATGCGAAAGTTTATCTCGATCCGCACGATTACACACCGCAAGAGCAAGCGGCATTTTTAAAACTGCTTGAAAAAGCCCGTCCGATCATTGAAGAGCATTGTATGAAAGATCAGGGATGGTTTCGAAGTCCCCGTATGACGTTTGTTTTTGACGATACCCTCAAGCGAAGTCAAAATATTGAAGCCCTCTTCGCACAAATCGCCAAGGAGAAGAAAAATGAGTCTTGAGAGCGATATCAAAAAAATGGTCGAATCGATCGGCTTGTCCCTCTATGATACAGCCGTTTTCAACGAAAATGAAAACACGATCTTCCGTGTGAGCGTTACCGCACCGGGCGGAGTAAGTTTGGATCAGTGTGTCGAAGCGACCCATCTTATTTCACCGCTACTTGATGTTACGCCTCCGGTCGGCGGAGAATACCGCTTGGAAGTGAGCTCACCCGGGATAGAGCGTAAACTCAAAACGCTCGATCATTTTGCTCAATCCATCGGGGAAAAAGTTGTTTTCTCGACGGTAAACAAAGAAAAATTTGACGGTGAAGTGGTATCAGTAGAAAACGAAGAGATCACCATTAAAACGAAAGAGGGAGAGACGCACAGTGTCCCTTTCCGCTCTATCAGCAAGGCTAAAACCTACTTCGAGTGGTAATGAACACCGAAGCCGCTATTCACGCAATGACCCACGCTTTCAATGCGGCGTGGGAGTATCAACTCCTCACATTTCCCAATCCTGCAGTCGGTGCCGTATGTATGAGTGATAACGGTACGGTTATCTCCGTGGGCGCTCATAAGCGTTCAGGGGGACCACATGCAGAAGTGTATGCACTGCGTGACGCCTATACTCTTCTCTCCGGCGATACGTCGATAGGGGGATGTGATGATTCTCACCGCATACACGATTATCTTCGCACCCATCACAACGGTATTTTTCATCTTATTTCGATGGCGGTAACTTTAGAGCCGTGTTCCCACAGCGGTAAAACACCCTCTTGTGCACTGCTGATCCGTGATTTGGGAATCAAGAGAGTCTATATCAGTGCCAAAGATCCGAATCCTGCAGCAGCCGGTGGGGCTGGAATATTGAACGATGCCGGTGTCGAATGTATTTTCGGTCTTCTGGAAGAAGA
>NZ_CALDDG010000005.1 GCF_937936435.1 uncultured Sulfuricurvum sp.
AATGACCCACATTACCTCTGTGGGCGAAGATACTTTTGTTTCTAATCAAGCAACTTCTTCGTCTTGTCCTGCAAAAGGCCCTCCTGTTTCTGCTCCGACGATGGAAATGCCTATGGAAAAAGTCGAAAAAACAGTCGTTTTACCTGATTACACCCACATACCTCCCACCCCGTTAAGCGAACCGAGCACATTAGATATTCCGTCTTATAACGATAACGATTTCGAACTTCCGGCAGAAGAACCGCTAGAAGACCTGTATGCCAAATTAAGCCTTCCTCTCAGCGAAGAAGAGTTGGAAGAAGCAGTACCGGCAGAAACCCCTGCAATGCCGATGGAAGTCGCTCCGACTCTTTCTGAGCGCCCAATGCTCGGTGACGTTCATTACACCAATGCCGAAAAAGAGTTCCTAACCCAGCTTCAAGTCGATCGATCTTATCGCTTCGATCCGAATGTCGCCGCTCACGAACTCGGCTTGCCGGTCGATTTGATTGAAGAGTTTATCGGCGACTTTATTCAACAATCTCATGAGTTCAAAGATGAATTGTTCGAAGCAGTCCTGAAAGGGGATATCAATAACGTTAAAATACTTTCTCATAAACTTAAAGGGGTTGCCGCCAACCTCCGAATAGAAGACGCTTTCGAAACGCTCAGTATCATCAATACCTCCAATGATCCAATCGAAATCGAAGCCAATCTTAAATATTTTTATACCATCATCGACAAACTGGAGGGCAAAGAGACATTTTCGTTTGAAAGCACGACTATTGTTCCTGATATCGAAGAACATGGAGAAGCGGAATTTATACAACCTGCTCTTTCCGAATCCACTTCTCAAGACGACATCTATGAATTTGCCTTAAAAGACGATGCCCCGTTGATGGTACAAGAAGAAGAGCTCAACCAAGCAAACGTTCCAGAAATCCCTCTAGAACCAAAAGTAGAGTTTTCAAAAGAAAAATTGGATGTTATCGATTTAATGGAGATGCCGACGTCCGATGATGAAAATTCCATCATCGATTTACCGCCTCAACGGCTCCATTACGATAAGATTGCCATCGCCGGAGCACTTGGGATCGAACACGACTTTTTCGACGAACTCATTCACGAATACAAACACGACGCCCTTAAATCCGGGAAAGAGATCGTAGATGCTATCGGCGCATTCGATACCCATTCATGGAAAAGAATCGCCGGACAGCTCAAAGGAATCAGCGATAATCTCCGTTTGAACGAAATTTCAGATGAATTGGCTATATTATCACAGACCAATGATGCACAAGAAGCACACAAAGCATCCAAACGACTAAACAGCTTTCTTGAACAACTATAAATAATACGAATAAAGAGGAGATTCCATGCAATTAGGACTTAGAAATCGACTTCGCCTCATCAGTCTTTTACCGATTCTGATTCTTTTTACACTCGCGAGTTATTACGTTTATAACGCATTCGTGAGCTACAAAGGGGCACAACAGCTTCAAGTAAGGTTAGAAGGGAATAAACAATTAACCGATTTGATTAATAATCTCTCCCGCGAACGGGGAATGACCGTTATGTATATGGGTAGCTCTTCCGGCGCTACTTTAAAATCTCTCCATGCACAGCGACTTATCGTCGATCAAAAGATTACCGCGTATCAAAAATATCTCGGAACACTTAAACAAACCAATAGTGCCGAAAGCGCCAATGCCGATATTCTTCTCCAACTCATCGCAAAACTTCAAACTCAAATCGGTAAGTCACGCCCTTTAGTCGATCAGCAAAAAGCCAACTTCAACGAAGTATTTTCCGATGTATACGGAAAATCTCAAGAAATGCTCATCAATGAACTGGCTGAACTTGCCGGATTGCATTTCGATGATGAGATTAATGCCTATTCGACCACTTACCTCTCTCTCGTACGAACCAACGAGTACAGCAGTATCGAACGTGACTACATTACCTATATCATCTCACGTGCGACTCCGCTCGAAGAAGAAGAACTCAATAAATGGCTTTCACTGATTGCCAAAGCAGATACGCTTGCATTGGAAGGGATGAAAGACAAAGAGCTTCAGACTAAATTAAAATCCGTCCTCTTCAGCGAAGACAATACCGAGCTCTATCAAGATATTATGAGCGAACGTTCCGGTATTCTTCAAGCCAGTTCAAACGGCGCTTACGATACCCAATCGGGCATCTGGTTTGCCATGATTTCTGAAAAAATCAATGCGATCGACAGTGCCCAAAAAATTCTCATCGACGCTATGGACAAACGCGCATCCGTTGTTCAAGAAAATGCGGTACAACTTCTCGTTATCGCTATTGTCGTTTGGATCATTGCCGTTTTGGTAGGGTTGCTGGGATATTTGCTTTCACGCGAAATTACAACCAATATTAAAAATCTTGAGTCGGTTCTCAAACGGGTAGCCGAAGACACCCATGATGATGAAGCACAAGCGCTCAGCGGATCTATCAATCTCGATACTGCGGCCGGGACGGCACAAGCATACGCCTTGCTCGAGCGTATCATCGAACAAACTCTCAACGATAAACAGTATGCGATGGAAGCTTCTGAAGCCAAATCGATGTTCTTGGCCAATATGTCGCATGAGATTCGGACACCACTCAACGGTATCGTAGGCTTCACCGAACTTCTTAAAGATACCGAGCTCCACGATGAACAGCGCGAATTTATCGATATCATTGAAAAAAGTTCGGAAAACCTTCTTGAGATTATCAATAATATTCTTGACCTTTCAAAAATCGAAAGTAATAAACTTGAAATCGAAGAGATTGTCTTTAATCCGATGGATGAATTTGAAAGTGCGGTTGAAGTTTACGGCGTACGCGCTTCTGAAAAACATATCGACCTCGCCTGCTATGTCGATCCGAGTTTGGAACGCCCTCTCAAAGGGGATCCGACCAAAATTAAAGAAGTTATTATCAACCTTCTCAGCAATGCCGTCAAATTCACCAATAGCGGAGGAGCGATTAGCGTCGATATCCGCCGCTTGGAGTGTGAACACCTTAACCGTGCGCGTATTCGCTTTGAAGTCAAAGACAACGGTATCGGGGTTACCAGCGAACAAAAATCGCGTATTTTCGAAGCTTTTTCTCAAGCAGATACTTCTATTACCCGTAAATACGGCGGTACAGGGCTAGGACTCACTATTTCAAGCCGATTCGTCGAATTAATGGGCTCACGTCTCGATTTGGAAAGCGAACCGGGCAACGGAACGACCTTCTTCTTTACCTTGGAATTTGAAGAGATTGAAACTCTCAACGAATCGTTCAAAGGTTCTATCTCCAATATCAATGCCGTTATTTTGGAAAGCACCTCGAAGAAAAAACTTCAAAGTACCTACATCAAAGAGTATCTTGATTTCTTCGGAGTCAGCTACACTACGTTCCACGAGCTCGATGAGCTTAAAATGTTGGAACGTCAGGTCAATTACGATCTTCTATTTGTGGATAACGATTTTACCCATGATGAAGATATTCTCGCCTATGCCTCGGCGCAAGAGCAGCTTGTCCTTATCACTAAATCGTATTACATGAAAAAAATCGATTCTATGGGAATCGATATTTTCAAAGTCCTTTACGAACCGATCAACAGTTCAAAAATCCGTTCTACCCTCGAAGCATACGATGCAGAAGCATTCACTAACCGTAAACAAAAAGCTTCCCGCCGTAAAAAATTCGATGAGAAAAATTCCCGTTTTGCCGCTGCTGCCCTTGTAGCGGAAGACAATATCATCAATCAGAAACTGATTCGACGAACCCTCGAAGACCTCGGATTGGAAATCACGATAGCTAATAACGGACTCGAGGCCTTTGAAAAACGTAAAAACGGCAATTACGACATTATTTTTATGGATATCCAGATGCCGGTTCTTGACGGTATCGAAGCAACCCAAGAGATATTGGATTTCGAAGAGGATTACGGACAGCATCATATCCCGATTATCGCTCTCACCGCCAATGCGCTTAAAGGAGACCGTGAACGTTTCTTAAGTGCCGGAATGGACGAGTATACAACCAAACCGTTAGTTCGTTCTGAAATCATTTCTCTGTTAAACAATTTCTTATCGCATAAAATCGTCGATATCAAATCCGTACCGAAATCGATTCATGATATTGCCAACAGTGAGCAATCACCTATAAGCGATGAAAATATCCCCGATACTGAAAAAAATATAATTGAAGAAGAAGCTATCAATACATTGGATGAACCTCTCTTCGACACGATTGATGATCAACCTACCGACACTGACGATTTCCCATCAGAAGATACACCGTTTGCTGCTTCGGACGAAGCGGCTGATACGGAAGTTCCATTAGCCGAAGAGCCTATTCTTCTCGAAGAACCGTCCGTTTCTGAAAGTAAAGAAGAAGTTCCGGAATTTGTACCGGATGAGCACTTATCCGAAGAGCCTCTATTTGAAGAGCGCCGTTCGAGTTTTGATGCAGACGTTTTGATTGCCAAACAAAATCTTTTGGAGATGAAACTTTTTACACGTATATTGGACGATCTAGGATATACCTATAAAAGTGTCATGACATCACATGACCTATTACACGAAATTGAAACGCATCGCTATAAATTAGCACTCTTTGATAAGAGTCTCAGCGAACTTGATCTCAAGGAACTGTATGATATAATTCGATCCAAAGATAGTGACACGACACTCGTAATGCTCATCGATCCGAACAGCACTGAGGATAGCGAAGACGCTATGTATGTACATGAAATTATCAAAAACGTGGTCAACAAAGATCTTCTTCGACTTGTTTTTGAAAAATTTATCTAAGAATAGGGACTCTCAATGAGTGATAAAAAATTAAAAGTACTTGCCGTCGATGATGATATGATCAATCTGAAACTGCTTAAGACGATGTTGATGAAGACTCCCAATGTGTCCCAAGTAGTAGAAGCCAAAAACGGCGCTGATGCGATCGGCGTACTTAAATCACAAGACGATATCGATATCATTCTTCTGGATATCATTATGCCGGTGATGGGAGGGATCGAAATGCTAAAAGTCATCCGCGCCGATGAATCGTTACGCCAACTCCCCGTTATCGTTTTAACAACGGATGAAACCAAAAAAGGGGAAGCTCTTGAATGCGGAGCAAACGGGTTTTTAATGAAACCCGTCCGTGAAAAAGATGTCGTCGCCAAAATCGCTCAACTTGCCCTTTAAGGGCACGTCTTTTCTGTATATAATTTTCGCTTTATAATTTCTGCCAAGAACGTTTTTGAACTCTGATATGTTCGGAACTCAAACCATGATCTTCAACTATTATATCTATAAGCACCATCGTATCTTTTCCTGTATTGTCTGTCAATGTCGTACAATGAGCGGGTGCAGCTCCTTTAAAAGAATAGCCAAGCGTGCTGTTGATATCAAACATAGGAGTACCGCTTGCATCGTTTACTGTAATATTTAATGTATTTAGACACGCATCTCCAGCAGCCGTATTAGCCCCTTGTGCACGCATCAGTGCATATTCCGTTGCACTTTGAGCCAACAACTCCGCTTGCGCTTTTAAATAATTATCTAAAACTGACTTACTACCGACAGATGAATTGCGTAATAGCAAAACACCCCCCGCAGCAATTAATACAACGACAAAAATTGCTAATATCATTGCAAAGCCACGACGTTTAGTATCGGACATGAACTATCCTTTCCCGACAGATTTGATTGATACTGACATTGCTGTCACTTAGATTTTCATCAACTCCCTGCATGCATATTTTTAAAGTGTACACATTACCGATATTCGAATTGATTGCCATATTGGAATTATCATACAGTATTGCGAAATGGGTCACTTTATCTCCCAAAAGTCTACCTGAAACAGAACTGTATCGTTCGCCATTCCAAGGTTCAAAGCCAGAATACATATTGAATACACCGTCTCTTGCTCTAAATGCGTATGCCGTACGCATAAGATATCCACGATTTGTTTCTCCGCTGGTACTAATTACTTGGTCCAGTGTTATATTATGATCAGAAACAACCGACAGAATACGTCCGTACACATCATTCGTATTGAGTGTTGGTGCCCATCCATAACGATGACATTCATCCACTCCTTCTCCCACGCCGTCACTACGGAATATAGCAGCCCTTGTCGCATCATTTTGATCTAATTGAGCCATATTGTCCATCGCCGTATAATTTGAATCCGAACTAATGAACATATGCCCTAAACTCGTACCGTTACTACTCCAGCCCGGCCGCCATCGTGTACTATTATTGTCCCAATAGCCTCTAAGGCCATCGCTATCGACAGCGACAAAAGCGATTGTATAATCTTTATTGTCATCTCCTGTCTTCGGTACACCGACACATTGAGACCCAAAGACTGCATTATCTTCATCCAAACGAATGATTGATGAAGAAATGGCATTTTCAAAATAACCGGCAATTTGTTCCAAAATATGGTCAGCCTCCGCAACCCGTTTCGTATATTCGCCAGTTCTATATATGCCATCATAATACTGACGCATCGATTCGATGGCCAGTCCACCGACTATCCCCATAATAACAATTACAAAAAGAAGTTCGATCAACGTAAATGCATTGCGGTATTTTAGATGTTTCATTCGGCAAACTTACCTACATTGGATTTAAAAAACGTCATGGTGATATTCGTATCCGACTTGGTATCCATGCATCGGACCACTATACGTTTAAAATTAGTAGCATTTGCAACACCTGTTGTCGGAGAAGGATTACTCGAAGAGCCAAGTTGCCATGTTGCTGTCGCATTACCATCCGTACTAAAAGAGTTCATAGTATCTGAAACATAACTGACACGATAATTGATCGGAATGATATATACATTCCCGTTTGTTGCATTAATCTCCATATTATAAGACTTATTATGCAACTGCTCGATCCCTTTTGACAAATTCAAATCTCCGGTTGCAGGAGAGGTTGCCATCATAGGAACATTTGTCGAGCATATCATATTGGAATTGGGATTACGCCGATAGTATATCCCTGATACATTGTGATCGCAGTCCAGACCACCGCTGCTGACTGAAAGCGGTCTGAAATCAGGCGCCGTCGAATTTTCATCCCAACGAGCCTGGGAGACTTTAGTGATCTCTCCTAACATCCGTTTCAGGATATCTTCATCGACCATAACGCCTTTACTCGAATTATTGGCAATCGCCATCATCGACGGGATAGAAAGGACACTGATAGCAATAATGACGATGGCAAAAATAAGTTCGATCATCGCTATCGCGGAGCGCATCTTAAATCTCTTCATCGTGTCGCCGGAGTATAGTCGTAGGTTACTGAACCCGATGTTGCTTTTTCCGTTGTCCCTTTATTTGCTTTATCCGTTCGCAAATCAGTTCCTGTTGCGCTTCCACCTCTTCCGACTGCCGGAACAACATTGATATTAAAGCACGGATGAGTCAAACAGTCCATATTGGCACCGGACGGATCAGCGTAATTAAGTGCATTAACGCCATACCACAACCATGAATCGGTATCGATATGCGCTTTACGGGTATAAGGGATATTGCCCGTTCCTACATGTGTGAAGTTGTATGTTTCTACACCAGAAACAGCTGGACCGGCAACGTTTGTCGCTGTCCATCCAGTCGAATATGATTGTAAATATGTTACATTTCCATCACCGTCATTCGCATCATTGTGCAATTGATTCGTATACCAATTTGCCCCATTTCGGCTTGGAACCAACTGTGTTCCCGCTACTATCGGAGCATTATAAACCTCATACCAACTATTAGCCGTAAAATCTACATCCCCAAAAACACGGACATCCCGTGGAATAATACGACCGTAGACATACGTTACATTAAAATCCATAGCTTGATTTCCAGTAGCTATATGTGACGCAGAAAGGTCGGCCTGCATGGTACAATTGGCGGACACGTTACAATCGACATTCAAATCAGTCAACATTGCTAGTTTGGGACTCATAGGTATTGTGACATTACGATCATAGTTCAAACGGCTGATCATTGGCAATGAACCCGCCGTGTCCTTTACATAATGTTGCTCCGGTATTGTAGTTAGCTTCATAGTAAGGGAAGATGTATTGATATCGGTCGCATTGCTATCATATGTCAAACCTCCGGTACTGTTAAAATCCATGAATCGAACTTGATACGTTGTATCTACAACACTTAAATTGTTATCGCTGACTAATGTCACATTCAAATCTTTTGCATAACAATTCCGCACAAAATTTGTAGTAATCACATTGTTATATCCTGCCGCATTGATATTTCCGGTCGTCCGTAACGACATATCCATGCTGTCGTTTCGACTAATATCCGCCATATAAACAAAATCATTTCCTCCGGTACTTATCCCTCTTGGAACCGTGCCAACGCCAAATGTGATCGTACTTAAGTCAAATTTATAAGGGTTAAATGTCAACAAGTAATCTCTATATTTTAAACCATTTTCATTATTATCATGTGTACTACTGATATCACATCCGACTGGATTTGTCAATGCTGTTCCGTTCAGACCAATTACATTTGCCTGAATAGGTACATCTGCACTGTTTTGTACACATTCTGCTCCTGAAAGAAAATGGGCACCTGTTTGATGTGTCTGCTGGCTGGTATTCCAGTCCACCGCCGTCCATGTTTTATCAATAATATTTAAACGGTATTCACCCACTTGCGATAAATTCCCATCTACCGCAGCAATACCGTTAATCAGGTTAAAACTTTGCGGTTTGCTTTGAGTGTCATTACATCCGGTTTTTGCACTTGACGGTTCCCACACAAGGGAGATGTTATAATCACTCCCACCTGTACCAAAATAACGGGTATACCCCGGAGTCGATCCGTTATCGATATGATTTGTCGCATTAATATCGTATTTGTAATCATATCCGCTTGCAATATTTATCCGACCCGTATTAGGAGTTATCACACCCGTATAACCTAATGCGAACAGTTGTGTTTCCGCATGATTCGTTTGATTCATGTCTTTTAACATCACAGTATAACTCTCTGGTCGAATCGCGAAATTATCGCGTGAACATAAAACATTTGTATTGGCTCCGTATAAACACTCCATACAAATTGCGATATCTTTAAATGTGCTATTATTCCCGTTATCCGAACATGCTACCGCAGTATCGTTCGTCAAAGTATTATTATTAGGATTGATTACATTTTGACGGCAATGGGGATAGACCTGATGAATATTTGAAAAGTTATCAATTCTAATTCCATGCGTAGTTGGTACAATATGAATTAATGAATCATTTTCATCTGCAAGAGTGTTAAAAGTTACTCTAAAAGCAGCATTCGGAGTAGCAGTTTTAAAAAATTCTTTTGCATTCGCTAACGTAACCGGCTTCCCGGTAATAACATCAGAAACCAACCCGTTCGTAATTGCATTATTAATCGTTGTCTCATTAAAATTGATTTGCGAAACATTATTTTCAAATGTCATCCAAATCCTAGGAGTTACGGCACTTGATGGTTCCCGGCATGCGGCATCGACGTCATGGAATTGACCGGCGTCGATCAATTCTACGGCAACCATTGTACTTACTGACTGAGGAGTATCAAGATTTTCCGGGTCGAAAGAAGCAATCCTGAAATTCCCGGGTCGTTTGGCCACCTGAGTGGTAAGGTCATAATATCGTGGCGTTATAGCGTTTCCATCATATAAGCCTGCTTCAACCATACTAAATATCCCCCATTCAGGGGTATACCCAAAATTATTTGCCGAACACATCGGCAAACCGGCACCGCCAATCGTTGATGAATAAGGCATGGTTAACGTACTTCCATCTGCTAACGGAATGACTAAATCGTATGAAAAAGTACCGTTGATAGGAAGATGTATCGTTCCCATTTGCTGTGGTTGCAGTCCGTAATATATATATGCGTATTTTGTTCCTCCTATATCTCCTAACGGAATATTATTGATATTGCTATCACTAACACTCAACGGCCATGCCGCGTCACTCTTTGCTGTCGGTGTATATTGATCTGGATAAGTTACAGCGACACTATTACGCGTATATACTGCCTGTGTTGTATTAATATCTGTAATGTTTAATAACACGTTGCTTGCATTAACATCCGAATTTTCTTGATTCCGAATATATAAACTTACATTAATATCTGCCGTACTAGTCAGCGTACCCGAAACATAAGGCATTACGGTTCCATTATTTTCTTCGGTAAACGGCAACCCATTTTGCTCATACCCATAATCATAACAAAATGAAGGAGTATATAAATCAGTTGAAAATGCTATTGCTCCAGGTGTAGATTGGTCACCATTATTATTGCTGAATGTAGCCTCTAACTTTAAGGAAGTCGACGTTTGATTATTTGTCATATAATTGGAAACATCATAAGTATCCAAATCCATTCCTGGATAGTAGCTAATCGCATTATTGACAGCTGTGCCATTGATAGAAACTGAACCGTTAAATGGGTTGTTGGCAGGATTAAGTGCATTGGACACAGTTTGATACGCATACGAAGTATTTGCATTTTGAATGTAAAATGCATCCCGTTCTATCTTTTTCTCTCCTCCAGATGCATAAAACAACATCTTTGCATTCACAGAATTGGATTTCGGTGTCAAAAATCCCGAAATGGGAATTTCAATATTAAATGTTTCATATCCAGTAGCCGGCATTGGAACCATTGCATCAAAACCGTTAAATACATTCACATTTTTGACTTTTGCACCTGAGGGCAATGAATCAGGCGAATATTTATAAATCACTATCAGTGACCAGTTGCCCCAAAAACCTATTTTAAACCCATTAAATTCTGCATTTTCCCCTAAATAAAAATATGAATACCAATCCAACCCATTATTTGCTTTAATATTACCGACTGTAAATGCTTGAGAAATTCCGTTTACCAAATGAGATTTCACTAATGACGTAACATCTTTATATCCCTGATAAAAAGATCGATAACCTCCGCCATTGCCAGTACCATCACCCCAAAAATCGTGATACCAAATATTGTCAGCAGTAATATTCTGAGTTGTTCCATCTGGTAAACGAAATGTGACATTTCCTCGATTTTGTATCATCGCGGAAGAGGTATAATCACTCGCATTTTGACCGGCGATATGCCCCTGCCAATACAATCCTGCCCACTCGATATTATCTCCAGCTATATTAGCAGGTAAGGTCAAAGTAGAAGTTGCGGAATTTAGCGTCATTGCTTCATCATTTTTATACATGACATTGGCATCATATAAATAACCAGTGTAGTTGTTATTACATTGTCCATTATTATTCACACATACGACTGATGCCCCGGTGGAGGTAAAATCCCCAAATAATTTTAATCCTCCGTTTGGAAATACCGGACTAAAAGGATTTTGATGTAATAAAGAGTGCCCTTTAATAGGTTTATTTGCGTTCAACGTGTATGATGTATCTTGGTTTGACGCACTACCAACTAAATAAAGATAATAACTTACTCCGGAAGCAACATCTACAGTAGCAGTTCTTGTTGTCCCTCCTGATATATTTAAAGTAATTAGAGATGTGGACGAACATCCTGAATCACTATAAAGATAAACTGTCATAGCCCGATTCGATGTATTGTTTTGAATAGACAAATTAATTTGCCCACCAACCGGATTGTCGATTCGATAATAATCAGCATCATCGCTCTGAACCAGCCCTGTATGGTTATTATACGTTGACCCAGCTGTAGCACTCCATGTACCGACTAGTGTTGCGGGTGAAGGACATGCCGCCCCCCAACTCACTGTTGTTGTCATCAGCAGCATAAAAATACAAATGCGTAAAAAATTTCCTAAAAACTTACTCATCATTCCATCCTCCTCGGAATTTTTGGATACACACGATGAGGGCTCGGTAGCACGAAATATAGTACCTGACCAACGAATCTATTAGTATCGACCATTGTCCCTCTTTTCTAAAACCATCATAGAGGAGACGCCATTCTTTGATTGTAGTGCTATGTAGATTAAACGGTGATTAAAATGTGTTAATAATTATTTTCGTGTTATCCACTTTCACACTGCATTCGATCTTACACTTTGTCGTTTGTGTGTTATAATCGAATTTCCTACTTACTAATTCAACACAAGGTGGTACCATCATGAATATCTCTCTCGTCGGACGCCACATCGAGCTCAGCGATGCCATTAAAGATCATCTGATGCACTCTATCGACACTCTTACCAAATATCATCTCGACCTCATCAGTGTCAATGCCGTCGCCTCAATAAACGAACGGAAAAAAGGGGTAACGATCGAGTTCACGATCAATATCGCCGGAAAAAACACCATTGTCATTACCCAGCGCGACAACGATCTCTATGCCGCGATCGATATCGCGATCGACCGTGCCCAAAAAGCGCTCCGCCGTCTGCATGACCGTCTCAACGATCATAAAAACGAATGCCTTAACGAAGCGAAAAACGAAGCGTGCCAAAACATCAATCTGCAGACTGCCAGCGAAACGATGGAAGATGAGATCGTCCCGGCCGAGCCGGTATTGTTTAAGCCCCAAGAGGTGGGCGAAATCATCGAAAAGCTCAAAGAGAGTACCAAAGTCTTCGAAGTCTTCTATGACAATGACGGCAAAATGCGCGTCATGTACAAACGCACCGACGGGAAATTCGGTTTATATTGATTCAGAGGTCAAGGTACGCCTTGACCTGTTTGACTATCTCTTCATCTTCACCGATATCCGCCCAACGAAACTTTTTACCGCTTTGAATACTTCCTTCCAGCAAATCACCGGATGAACGAAATTTTAGATCCAACGCTGCGATATCGAAACCGCTTTTGCATGTGCTGAACGCTTCCAGACGCTCATTTTTTCCAGTTTTATTGGTATAGAGATAACAATATCCTTGCAGCCCTGTTCGACTCACCCTGCCGCGGAGCTGATGCAATGTCGAAAGACCCAGACGCTCCGCCCCGACGATCACGACGGTCGATAGACGCGGCAGTGAAATCCCCACTTCGACGACTGTCGTCGCCAAAAGGATACTTCCTCTCTCCCGGAACTCCGTCAATACCTTCTCTTTCTCCTTGTCTTTTCCATGCGTTACATACACCCGTTCAAAATTTTTTTCCCAATATCCCCGTGCCTCATCGATACTCTGATAATTTATCGTCTCACTTTGTTCGACTAAAGGATAAACAATGAGAATCTGATGGTTATGAGCGATTTCAATCCGTATATGCTCCAACAGTTTCGAAAAATCGCTTTTGCCGATGATACGTGTTTCGATGTTTTTGGTAAACGGGGTTTGGACGATCAAGCTGACGTCGATATGAGCCGAATCGATCATCGCCTGGGTACGCGGTATCGGAGTAGCGGAAAACTGTAGATAATGCGGCGGTGAATCGTTATCGGTCAGCTTCGTCAAGGCATGCCGCTGCGCCGTCCCGAAGCGGTGCTGTTCATCGACCATCACCAAAGCCGCTTCGGGTAAAGGACGGTGCAATAGGGCATGAGTGCCGATGATAAAATCGTGCTCATCCAATGAGCCTTTTTTGGTTGCATTTGTCACAAGCGCGATGCGGAGATTCGAGAGAAATTTTTGCGCTTCTTCAAAGAGCTGAGCCGCCAATATCGTCGTCGGCGCCATCAAAATGGAACGTTTCGGCTGCATCGCTACGACCGATGCCAAAATCACCATTGTTTTACCCGATCCGACGTCTCCGACGATCATTCGGCGCGCTGCGTATTCACTCCGAAGATCGGCTTCAATATCACCTATCGCCCTCTTTTGATCCTCCGTGAGTTCAAACGGAAGCGTTTGTATCCATTGCGAAAGATTACCGGATGCGCGGTAAGCAGTTTTATGATAACGGCGTTTCAAGCGCAAACGCCGCATATAGTCAAATAACTCTGCGAACTTCAGAGCATACAGCTCCGAGTCGTTTAAAGGATGAGGAAGTTTTGGAAAATGGATAGCGTACAGTTGCTGTGCTACGGGTTCGGGGATACCATCTGCCATCAATGCGTCGAGCGTGATATGTTTCTCGATAATCCGACGCATCACATCAACGCGAAGCGGTGTTTTATAGATAGGAACCAACGCTCCGACGGCAGGAATTTTATTCGGATGGATAATTTCCCATTTCCCTTGTTCACACACTGCTTTGCCGCTGAAAAAAGCTCTTTCTCCGGTATGGAACTGGTGCATCATATAAGGTTTAGGATGAAAAACAATCCCTTCGATAGTGGTCTCGAGGTTGTGGGCGAAAAAAGTAATCTTGAGTGTTTTGGGAGTACGAACGGCACGTTCCACCGTCGCATCGATAACACAAGAAGCGTTATGAACCAGTTCGGCGGAGAGACGACGATCTTCAAAAGAAGCGGGAGCAATCAGGGAGAGAGCGGTGACACTTCCGACATTTAAACGTCGGAATTTATCGGCATCCTCATTTGGTAACAATGGCATAGCTTAGGTTACGAATCTCACCATGGCGTTTGATAAAATCGTTTAGGTCATCCAGCTTTAAGTTGCGGATCATTTCCAGTTCCTGTACGCTCGATCCGAGCGGCTTGCCCGAATAGTATTCGCTAAAAGTGCGTCCTAAACGCTGTGAAAGGGTCTCAACCCGAAGCGGTTCGGAACCGAGGAGGAATTTGCGCGCCTGATCCAGCTCGTTTTGGGTCACTCCATCACGGACAAAAGTATCGATCACTTCGATAACCGTTTTTTTCGCCTCTGTTTGAGACTGGAGTTTAGTTTGCAGATATCCGCTAAAGTAGGTATTGGTTTTTGCAACGCTTAAGCGCGAATACGCAGAATAAGCCAGTCCCCGTTTTACCCGAATCTCTTCCATCATCCTACTTCCGAATCCGCTGGAGCCCAGGATAAACATCGCGACACGCGCTTTATAGTATTCGCTATCGCCTTCGCGCATTGCAAACGGGGAGCCGAAATAAAGATACGCCTGCTCGGTCGCAGGACGTTTAAGGATCGATTCTTTCGGCGTTTTACGCGGTTCGAAGTATCGATCATTCGCTTTTTTCCCGACACTCAAATCGGAAAGAAGCTGTTTTGCTTTTTGAAAAGCCTGATCTTTGGAGATATCTCCGCCGATCACCACGAGAGCGTTAGAGATAACTAAGTGTGATGCAACGAACGACTGGATATCTTTCAATTTGATCTGATTGATACTCTCTACGGTTCCGATATTCGGAGTCGCCATCGGCGTCCCCTCAAACAAGACCGCTTTAAGTTCATTGGAAGCAACGGTATCGAAATCGGCCTCTTTTCGAGCGATATCGCTGAGCGCCATCGTTTTCGTTTTCGTCAACGTTTTAGCAGTGAAATTGGGCTCTTTAAGCTGTTCCTGCAAAAGGGCAAGCCCCGTATCAAACTCCTCTTTCAAACTGCCGAGTTCGATGACGAACGTCTCATTCCCCGCAGTGGCGCTGAGCTGTATCGCACGGGCATCCAAAGCATCCGCAAATCCGACCGAACCGCGAGATTTACTCCCCTCGTTGAGCATTTTGGCACTCAGACGTGCCAACCCGCCCTTTTGTCCCTCATCAACGCTTCCGCTTCCGGTGAATACCAACTGCATCGATACGATCGGAAGCCGTTTGTCTTCTTCGTAAATAACCGGAACTTTGACGCCGTGAACTTCAACATAATCCAAACTGCTTGCCATAAGTGCATACCCTGATAATAAAATTGCTGTGACGAATCGTTTCACGCGAACATCTCTAATACATCGTAAGCCGTATTACGGATCGCCGGAGTCTCCCCTACATCGCGAATGAGACGGACCATCTCCTCTTTCGCCATCCGAAAGCCTGCTCCGGCACTGCGAACGACATTCTCTTCCATCATCGTCGAACCCAAATCGTTCGCTCCGTACAAAAGGGCCATTTGCCCGATGTACGGCCCTTGGGTCACCCATGAACTTTGAATGTTTTGAAAGTTGTCCAAAAAGAGACGGGAAACCGCCAAAAGCCGCAAATAACGGTTTGACGACTGTTTCTCAATCTCGGGATGTTCTTCCATCAACTGTGTATTTTGTCCCTGAAACGACCACATGATAAAAGCACGAAAACCGCCCGTCTCATCCTGAAGACGGCGGATCATGTCCCAGTGCTCAATGATCTCTTCGTCAGTTTCCACTGTTCCGTACATCATTGTCGCCGTCGATTTTATCCCCAGTTTATGCGCTTCTCTATGAACGTGCAACCACACCTCGCTATCGATTTTTTTCGGAGCGATTATGTCGCGTACCCGGTCGCTGAGGATTTCAGCGCCTGCACCCGGAATCGATGCCAACCCCTTTGCGTGTAAACGCGCAAGGCATTCTTGAATCGTGATACGAGAGACTTTCGCGATATAGTCCAGTTCGATCGACGAAAATCCGTGAATCGTAATCTGCGGATATTTGGCATGGATATGTTCAACCAGATCCTCGTACCACTCGATTTTCAATTTCGGATGCACGCCCCCTTGGAACAATATCTGCGTTCCGCCGATTGCCAGGAGTTCGTCGATTTTTTGATCGATCTCTTCGAATGTCAGGACATAAGCGTCTTCGTCTTTACCATGCCGATAAAAGGCGCAAAATTTACAGTCGACCCAACAAACGTTCGTGTAGTTGATGTTACGGTCGACGACGAAAGTAGTGATCCCGTCGGGATGGAGCTCTTTTTTACGGGCCGTAGCCATCTTGCCGAGTTCTTTCAGATCGCCGTTGCGGATAAGGTCGAGGGCTTGTTCTTTGGTGAGGCGCATTGTCTTACTTGTCTTTGGAAATCGCGTCTAACACGCCGTTGATAAATTTCGGAGATTGTTCGCTTCCGAACGCTTTCATCACTTCGATCGCTTCATTGATAATGACGGCGGTATCGAGTTCTCCGAACATGATCTCATACGCACCCAATC
Source organism: uncultured Sulfuricurvum sp. (assembly GCF_937936435.1). GTDB lineage: Bacteria > Campylobacterota > Campylobacteria > Campylobacterales > Sulfurimonadaceae > Sulfuricurvum. The sequence continues at coordinate 16,896 of NZ_CALDDG010000005.1, forward strand.
GGAGCGTAGCACGCTCGATCGATCCCAAACGGTCAAAATCCCAGTCCTTGAGATGGGTGATGATCGCCGCATCCACTTGTTCCAGATGTTCGGTGACCCCTTGAAACAAATCCAAAGCAAAATCACGCTGTTTGTTACGAATTTTTTTCTCTTCGAGAATCTCATCGCTGAAATCGGCAATGCTTTGGTTTCCCAAATCATACGCATACAATAAACTGACTACCGCCATGCGGGCTTGATGTCGTGTCGCCATTACTGACCGATCGCTTCGTAAAGATCAAGCATCTCGATAACAACCGTCATCGCTTCAAAGCCTTTATTTCCGGCTTTTGTCCCTGCGCGTTCGATCGCCTGTTCGATGGTGTCCGTGGTCAAAAGACCGAATGAGACCGGTTTTTTGTGCTTTAGACTGACAGAGGCGATCCCTTTGGTCGCTTCAGCGGATACATAATCAAAATGTGGCGTCGAACCGCGGATAACGGCTCCAAGTGCACAGATCGCATCGTATTTTCCACTCCCTAAAAGCTGCTCGATCACCATCGGAAGTTCAAATGCCCCGGGAGCAAGTACGTGGGTCAAATCTTCGTCATTTCCTCCGTGACGCGCAAAAGCGTCTTTTGCTCCTTCGACCAAACGGTCGACAACGAAATGGTTCCAGCGTGTGCTGACGATCGCCACTTTTTTGCCGGGAAGTACGCGGAGTTTTCCTTCGATCACATTCATTGTTAGTTTCCTTTTACTGAGTCAATTTTTAAAAGTGTTTCGCTAAGTGCTTCAAGCTGTTCTAATTTTAACATATTCGGCCCGTCGCTCAACGCGCATGTCGGATCGAAATGGGTTTCGAAGAAAAAACCATCCACCCCTACAGCCGCCGCTGCGCGTGCGAGATGCGGAACCATAGAGCTGTCTCCGCCCGTTTTTCCCGTACCTGTCCCCGGCATCTGAACCGAGTGGGTCGCATCGAAAATAACCGGAGCGAATTGGCGCATGATCACCAGTGAACGCATATCTACGACTAAATTTCCGTATCCGAAACTTGATCCGCGCTCACATAAAAAGACGCCGTTTTTTTGCGCCGCTTCGTAGCTCAGTTCTTCGCATCCGCGTGTTTTCAGCACTTTCATCACCGAAAACTGCATATCGCCGGGCGTCATAAACTGCCCTTTTTTGATGTTGACGATCTTATCGGTTTTCCCGGCCGCTACCAATAGATCGGTTTGACGGCACAGGAATGCGGGGATTTGGATCATGTCGATTACTTCGGCAGCGATAGGAACCTGATAGCTCTCGTGTACGTCGGTGACGATTTTATATCCGAAATCGTCTTTTACTTTTTGCAGTATGCGAAGCCCCTCTTCGAGTCCCGGACCGCGGTAGCTGTCGAGTGATGTGCGGTTTGCTTTGTCGAAACTGGACTTGAAATAAAAATCAAAGCGGGGATCATTATGGTAACGCTCTAAAGATTTTGCAATTTTGAAAATCGATTCTTCGCTCTCAATGACACACGGTCCGGCTAAAAGTATCATTCATACTCCTATAAGTTATTAGTCATATTGTACTCAATTTGGTTTAAAAGAGATTGAGCAGATCGCCTTAGCGCAGACGACTGCGGAACTAAACGCCCACTGAAAGTTATATCCCCCCAGCTCTCCGGTCACATCCACCACTTCTCCGATGCAATAAAGCCCCCGTATCTTACGGCTTTGCATCGTGGAGGGATCGATCTCTTCACACGCGATGCCGCCGCGGCACGCTTCGGCTTTGGAAAACCCGAATGTCCCCGAAGGGGCCATCGTATAATTCTGAATTGTTTTGAGCTTTTCGAATTCCTCGGCGCTGAGACGGTTACAAGGCTTATCCTCCAAATCAACCGCTTCCAAAAACGCTTTCATAAACCGTTTCGGCAGGGTAATCGCGGTACTAAGGATCTTTTTCTCACGGCGGATTTTTTCCAGATCGAATCCGGGAAGAAAGTTGATCGCGATCTCTCCGCGGTGCCAGTAAAGCGATGCGGAGAGGACGACAAGACCGCTGATTCCTTTGTGCGCGAATAACAAATCCTCTTCCAAAACCCGTCCGGCGACACGGATTTGGGCACGGCAGCTGATACCGCTGAGCTCTTTCATCCAGAATTCTTTAGGTTGCAGTGTCAACCCGACCAAAGCAGGATTAAAAGGGATCGTTTTGAGTGCATAGTGTTGAGCGATTTTTAAGCCGATATCGCTTGCGCCGAGCTCTTTATAACTTGCTCCGCCGGTTGCCAGTACGACGTTTAAAGCCTCAAAGCCTCCTTTATCCGTGGTCACGACAAAAGAGCTTTCCCCCTCGACCGATACGATTTTATGCCCCAACAGCAGATCGCATCCGCGCGCCTTTCCCAGCAGGATGCTAATCACCTCATCCGAACTCTTCGGACAGAAATAATAACGTTCCTTGCGGATGACCGGGCGCAGTCCCCCCTGATAGAAATACTCCAGCAGCGCTTCCTTCGAGAAGCCCTCTAATACGCTTGAGACCAGTTTCTAGTCTCCCAGATAGTGGCTCGCATCCACTTCCACATTCGTCAGATTGCATTTGCCGCCGCCCGAAGCCTTGAGTTTGAGGGCCGGCTTGGCGTTCCCTTCTATGACCGCAATGGAGAGCGCCGTATTTTCACGTAGCTGCGCGGCGCACATCAATCCTGCCGCTCCGCCTCCCAAAATGATAACGTCGTAGCGTTTCATCGTTTTAACAACCGCAATGCCAATAATGCGAACAGTGTCCCGACGACTGCAATGTGGGTCAACGAGATCGTTTTATGACTCATCAGATAGTGAATCGCGATCAAAACGACCGCAATGTAGACCAATTTATGCCACGAGCGAAACGATGCAAACAGCTTTTTGGTCGATGTCAACGCCATCAGCAGCATAATAACAAACGCTCCCATACCAAACGCGACAAACGGCTTGGAGACGACTTGATGCAATGCCGATGAAAAGTTAAACTGCTGATCGACGCCGATGAAAAGCAAAGCGTGTATCAATGCGTAAAAAAAAGAAAAAAGACCCAGAAGGCGGCGGTATTTAAGAAGGTTAATGCTCAAATATACTCTTAAAGGGGTCAATAGCAATGTCACGGCCAGAAGCCACAATGCACTGTTTCCGGAGAGATCGGTTAAAAACTTCAGCGGATCGTTCGGAAATCTCGTCAACACTACATGCAGATACGGCTCTAAAAAAATCAAAAAATTACGTAGCCACTCCGGATGCCACTCGGTGCTGAAACGGATCATTCCGTAGATCACCGGCAAAAGTGCGCCGAGCCATATCACTATTCGCATAAAACCTCTTTTTTAGTAAAACTTTGTCAAGTCCATATTTTTGTACAAATAGGCTACCTCTTTCGCATAGCCGTTAAAGGCCAGGGTATCCTGTTTAAAAAACTTTCCGAGCACTCTTTCACGGGCCTGAGACCATCTCGGATGGTCAACTGCCGGGTTGACGTTCGCATAAAAACCGTATTCGTTGGGAGCAATCTGGTTCCATGTCGAACGGGTCTGATGATCGCTCAGGGTAATTTTCACGATACTTTTAATACTTTTAAACCCATATTTCCAGGGGACGATCAATCGGATCGGAGCACCGTTTTGAGGCAACAGTTCCTTGCCGTAGAGTCCGACTGCCAAAATCGTCAGCGGATGCATCGCCTCATCAATTCTGAGCCCTTCGCGATACGGAAACGGAATACTACCGAAATTTCGGTTCTGTCCCGGAAATTGTTTCGGATCGAAAAGCGTCTCAAACTCAACGTATTTGCTCTTCGAGGTCAATCCGGCCTGTTTGAGCAGTGAGGAGAGGCTAAAACCGACCCACGGTACCACCATCGACCACCCCTCAACGCATCGGAAGCGGTATATCCGTTCCTCCATAGGAATTTTTTTCATTATCGTCTCAATATCCAACGTCAAAGGTTTTTGTACCTCTCCGCCTACACTGATACTCCACGGATCACTTTTAAACTTTTGTCCGAGTTTAGATGGTCCTTCTTTGTCCAGAGAAAACTCGTAAAAATTATTATACGTCGTAATTTGGTCGTACGACGTCAACTCCAGGCCTGGTCTGCTTTTGTTTTTTGCAAATGCCAGTGTCGCCGAGAGGGGAGAGGCTACCGTCACCGCTGCCGCAGCCGCCAGTTTCATCAACATTCTCCGCTCGTAGTAATGACTTTCGGAGGTTATCTGCGAGGAAGGAATCGGATCATAATCTTTACGTATAAGCATGAGAAATCTCCCGTTGGCTATAATTGCATCAATATTATCCAAGGTTAGGTAAATGAGCAAAAAACTTCACATCGTCTCACTCGGTTGCACCAAAAATCTCGTCGATACGGAGGTGATGCTCGGACGCCTCAAAAACTACGAGATGACCGATGACGGAAGTGCCGCAGACGTTATTATCGTCAATACCTGCGGATTCATCGATGCGGCAAAACAAGAGTCTCTCAATACGGTTCTCAGTCTCGATTCGGGTCGTAAGAAAGATTCGGTTCTGGTTATGGCCGGATGTCTCTCCGAACGCTACAAAGAAGAACTTTCCAAAGAGCTCAGCGAAGTCGATATCTTCACCGGTGTCGGCGACTACGACAAGATCGACGAATTGCTCGCCGCCAAACAAAGTCGGTTTACTCCGGAAGTCTATCTGATCGACGGAGCCGAGCGGGTCGTCACCGGGTCGAGCTACCACGCTTATATCAAACTCTCCGAAGGGTGCAATCAGCAATGCAGCTTCTGCGCTATCCCGTCATTCAAAGGAAAACTACATTCCCGTGATTTGGAAAGCATCGCACGTGAAGTCGAAGGATTAGTGGCCAAAGGGTATTACGATTTCAGTTTCGTATCTCAGGACTCGAGTTCGTATCTGCGTGACCAGAACATCAGCGACGGGCTGATCCACCTCATCAAACGGATCGAACTGATCGACGGGGTCAAAAGTGCCCGTATCCTCTATCTGTATCCTTCCACGACAACACTCAAACTGATCAAAACGATCGGAGATTCAAAAGTGTTTCACAACTATTTCGACATGCCGATCCAGCATATCAACGACGAGATGCTCCGCATCATGAAACGGGGATTCGGGAAGGAGAAAACGCTGGAACTGCTTAACGCGATGAAAGCGTTGCCATCCTCCTTTATACGTACCAGTTTTATCGTCGGCCATCCGGGTGAAAGCGATGCGATGTTCGAAGAGATGGCAGAATTTGCGGGCTCGTTCGGATTTGACCGGATCAACGTCTTTAGCTACTCCGACGAAGAGGGGACAAGCGCCCATGCGATGCAAGAAAAAATCGCATCAAAAACGATCGATGCCCGTGCTAAAAAGCTGGGAAAAATCGCCTCGGCTGTCGAAGATAGCAGTCTAAAACAATTGATCGGAACGGAAATCCCTCTCGTCATTGACGGAGAGAGTGACGAACACGAGTTTCTGCTCAGCGCCCGCGCTCTGATCTGGGCTCCGGATGTCGACGGAGAGATCTATATCAACGACCGTGAGATCGACGGTGATCTCGCTTTCGGAAAAATCTATCGCGCCCGTATCAGCGAACTCGCCGGAAAACGGCCCTTGGCTACCGTGACAGGCGATGCTTAATCTCGCCCATCTCGATCGTCTTCAAGAGGGGAAAGTCCTCCTCGCCTATTCTGGGGGGGTCGATTCGAGCGCCCTCTTCCATCTCCTTCTTGCCAAAAACATCCGTTTCGATATTGCCCACGTCAACTATCATACCCGTGAAAACAGCGATTCCGAAGCACAGGACGCCGAAGCTCTGGCACAAAAATACGGACTTTTTTGTCATACCCATTCCTGTCGGCTGGGAGGGGCGAATTTCGAGCACCGCGCCCGTACCGAACGCTACCGCTTTTTCGGTTATTTGATGGAAAAATACGGCTACCTCTATCTCGTCACCGCTCATCAGCTTAATGACCGTCTGGAATGGCTGATGATGCAGCTGTGCCGCGGTGCGGGCCTGCCGGAGCTTTTGGGCATCCGTTCTATCGATACCCGTGAGGGGATAACCATCATACGCCCATTACTCGAACATGATCGTGAAAGTATCGAAGCCTATTTGCATCACCACTCGATACCCCATCATATCGACGAGAGCAACACCGACGAGCGCTATACCCGCAATGCCTTCCGCCACCGTTACAGTACGCCGCTGATGCGCGAATACCGAGACGCTATACGGCGCAGTTTCCGCTATCTGGAAGAAGACAGCGATCTGTTGATCGAACCGGTCGAATTTGAACAGATCGACCAGCTCTATTATGTTTCCAATCCTCTGACCATGCGTTCTTTGTTGAACGGAATCGATACGGTTTTAAAATCGTTCGGACATGTGATGAGCAAAAATGAAAAAGAGCTGATTAAACAGGGAGGAACCCATATCATCTCACGGCGCTATACCGTTTCTATCAATACCGACTATACGTTTATCGCTCCGTATGACAATAATACCGTGATGGATAAAGGATTTAAAGAAGAGTGCCGACGGCTAAATATCCATGCGAAACTTCGGGGATACCTTTACGGTGCCCCGAATGCTTTCGCTCTTATCCGTCGATTAAAAGACGTGTAAGAACCTCTTCGATTCGGCTGACGCCGACAATTTCCAACGCGGCTTTAACCTCATCGGGGATATCGCTAAGATCGCGATCATAGTTTTTTTGCGGGATCAGAGCCAATTTCATTCCGGCGCGATGCGCGGCGATCAATTTCTCTTTCAATCCGCCGATCGGCAAGACATTTCCGGTCAACGAAACCTCACCTGTCATCGCGATATCGGCACGTACTTTTTTATTCGTTAAAATCGATGCGATAACGGTAGACATTGCGATTCCCGCACTCGGCCCGTCTTTCGGAGTCGCTCCGTCGGGGACGTGGATATGTAGGTCAAACCGTTTATATACTTCGCTCGCTTCTATCGGAGTGTCGCTTTCACGCTCCGTCGGAGAGAGCGGAATAATCGAATGATCGACGTTCAACGTGCCGTTATCGATCAATGTTTTCACGACCGAAAGGGCGATGCGGGCCGATTCTTTCATAACATCCCCGAGACTTCCCGTAAGCTGTAACGTCCCTTTCCCGTTAATACGGATCGCCTCGATCTTCAACACATCACCGCCTACTGCCGTCCATGCCAACCCGTTGACGACACCGATACGATCCACATGGTCGGTACGGTCGATCTCGAAAATCGTTTTTTCCAAGAACTCTTTCAAGTTTTTCAGCGTCACGCTCACTTTTTGGGTAGCCGGTTCTTCGAGTATCTTCTTAGCCGCTTTACGGACGATGTCGGCAACGCGACGGCGGAGGTTACGAACACCTGCTTCACGGGTATGCTTTTCGATTACTTCGGCCATCGCCGTTTTCGAGATCGATAATTCACTCGGTTTCAAACCGTGTTTCTTCAATTCCTGCGGGATCAGATACTGTTTCGCAATCTGGAATTTTTCCTGCGGCGTGTAACTGCTCACAGAGATAAATTCCATCCGGTCACGCAACGGTCCCGGAATCTGTCCTACGTCATTGGCAGTTGCGATAAAGATCGCCTTGCTCAAATCAAGATTGAAATTAAGATAATAATCTCTAAAATGGGTATTTTGCTCCGGGTCGAGAATCTCCAACAATACCGCCGTCGGATCGCCGCGGTGCGATTTCGCCACTTTGTCGATCTCATCGAGGACGATAACCGGATTCATTTTTTTCGCTTCAATCACCCCTTGAACGATACGTCCCGGCATCGCACCGATATAGGTACGGCGATGTCCGCGCAATTCATTGACGTCTTCCAATCCGCCCAATGCAATCCGTACCAACGGACGTTTTAACGCTGTAGCGATAGAGTTTGCCAACGACGTTTTACCGACACCCGGAGGGCCTGCGAAACAGAGGATCGCACCGCGCCCCTCTTTGTCAGCGATTCCGCGAAGTTCAAGCAACTCTTTGACCGAGAAAAACTCCAAAATACGCTCTTTCGGTTTTTTGAGCGAAAAATGGTCTTTATTGAGCTGATTTTCGACATCGTGAATATTGAGCGGTTTTTTTGATTCTTCACCGTACGGAATTTCAAGCACCCATTCCAGATAGGTCTGAATCATCCCCGCATCGGCGCTGTCAGGATGCATTCGGGCAAAACGTTCCAACTGCTTATTGATCTCTTTATACGCATCGGGATGCATTTTCTCTTTTTTAGCTTCGAGCTTTTTACGGAACTCTTCGATCTCTTCATCACGATGGGTATCGGTTCCCAGCTCTTTTTGAATCTGTTTGAGCTGCTCTTTGAGGAAATATTCTTTATTCACTTTTTCTATTCGGGTGTGAACTTTGGAGCGGATCTCTTTTTGGAGTTTGTTTGCTTCCGTCTCTTCGATCAACTCATCAATCAGCATCAAAAACCGTTTTTCAGGGTCTTGTTCGATAAAAAGCTGATAAGCGTTCTCTTTTTTGATCTTGATGGAGCTGCAGATCAAATCGACGATACGGTTGTATTCATGATTTTCCTCGATAGTACGGAGCAAATCGGGAGGAAAGAAATTGCTGACTTGTGAAAGGGCGCGTACTTTTTCACGCAACACTTCCAAGATCGCATCCATTTTCAGCTCATTAGCCGCATACGACTGGATTAAATCGACATGGGCCCGCAGAGGATTGTCATGGACCATATCGACGATGTGACCGCGTGCCAGCCCTTGGAAAAGAACTTTGATCCGCCCGTCGGGAAGGACCACTTTACGCATGATCGAACCGATTACTCCCGCATCGTAAATCGAATCTTTTTCCCGTTCTCCTTCATGATTCGGCTTGACGGGACAAACGATCACCAAAGAGTTGTTTTCAATCGCTTCCGCCGCCGCGGCAATATTTTTTTCATCGTTCAAAAAAAGCGGCGAGATCATAAACGGATAGAGGAAAAGTTCATCCTCCGCAATGACCGGAAGATCAGTAGGAAAAGAGCTATAGTTGCTAAGTTGCATTGAGGAAACCTTATTCATTCTAAATTTCTGTTCATATAGTACATTTTCGATTCTTGTACTTTACCTATCAAAAAATGTTATTTTGTTTCGCTTAAGTTATCATCCATAGAAACAACGCTGCGCGTCTGAGGAATCATAAAATCGTACCAGCTGCTGCTTCCGTCCCCTTCGAACATTGCACGGTACCACGGGATATCGGCATTTACGATCTCTTCGGATTTGATCCATGTGACCGGAGCAATCGCACGATACGCCGCGGCACCTTTCGGTTTGCCTAAACGTTCGTAGAGTTGGGCAATCTGTTCGTCCAGAACCCCTTTTGCCAGTTGTAGTTGGGTCTCCATCGTATGTACCAGCGGCATATACGTCGAGTACGGATAGTTTGCTTTAAATCCGGTTACACTCGCAAGTGTTTCATCGATCAATCCCTGATCACGTCCCGGATTCGGCAATGCCAAAAATTTTGCTTTGATCTTTAAAAATTCAGCATATTCGCGCCCTTCGGGAGTCGCATAACGGCGGATATACTCATCCAGAAAATGTTCCGCCAGCAAATACTCGTCGTGCGCCATATGCGCCTGAGCCATAATCATCGTAGCCTCTGATAAAAACGGTGAACTGATATGTTCACTTTGCAAAGAGCTGAAATAGTTGTCCGCTTTTTCCAAGTTTCCGTTAGATACCGCCGTAACCATCTTTTCATACCAGTACTCTGCAGGCTTATTATACTCTTCCAGCTCTTTACCGCATCCGGTAAATAAAACGAGTGCAACCATTGTGACTAACCAAGTTCTTATCATCTTAAACCTACATTTTTTAAATATGGAGCTATTTTACCGTAAAGAGATTAAACACCTCTACAAAAGAGTTGAAACTTTTTACTTTGATGTGTTAAAATCAGATCATTATGATACAAGAAGGTAGTTATGCAATTTGATTTAAAGCTTCCGTTGCTCGGTTTCGAATCGGTCTCCAAAATGGAGCTCCAAAAAATAGACGAAATCTTTTTCCGTCTTGAGAGCATTGGCGAAGGCCCCTCGTTCACCCTTATCAATCCGTTTGTCCTACGTGAATACTCTTTCGACATCCCTTCCTCGCTTCAGGCATTGATGGGCATTACGGAACAAAGCAACCTTTTGATCTATAACATTATGATTTTGCACTCTCCGATCGAAAAATCGACCATCAATTTCGTCGCTCCGTTGATTTTCAATACCGACACTCAGACAATGGCTCAAATCATTATCGACAACCGTTCGGATTTCGGCATCGCCGAACCGATCAAAAACTATCTTAAAGGGCCCGGCGATGTCTAAGGCGATCACTTTCGTCGGAAACGGAAAAATGGCGCTTGCATTGGCACAAGGGCTATGCAAAAATCACACTGTCGAAGTGATCGGACGAAGTATCGCCGCAATGGAGCGTTTTGAAGCACAACTCAATGCACCCGTAACCAAAACGCTTTATGCGGATGCCGATATCACCGATAAAACGGTTATCCTCTGCGTCAAACCCGCCAATCTAACCGAAATCGCTCCCCTGTTACAAGGTAAAGCACAAACTCTGTATTCCGTACTGGCCGGAACGCCTCTGAGCGCGCTTAAAACGCTTCAAGCACACTATTATTGCCGCGCTATGCCAAACCTCGCGGCAGAAGTCGGCTCATCAATGACTTCGCTCGTCGGCGACAATGAAATTACCTCTCAGGCGGTCGCTCTATTCGATACGATCGGCTCGACTCTATGGCTTAACAGCGAAAAAGAGCTCGATATCGCAACCGCATTGGCCGGAAGCGGCCCCGCCTATCTGGCTCTCGTAGCCGAAGCGCTCTGTGACGGAGCGGTACGCGAAGGGCTTAAACGCGATGATGCGATGCGATTGATGCGAGGACTCTTCGAAGGGTTCGGGCATCTGATTCAAACCGTCCATCCGGCAATCTTAAAAGACAACGTCATGAGCCCAGGGGGAACGACGGCTGCCGGTTATGGGGCATTAGAGCGAGCAAATGTGCGTGAGGGATGTATGGAAGCAATCCGTGCCGCTCACGAAAGAGCCAAAAAGCTCTAATTTTTCTCTGACTTTTTCTCGTCAGACGAAGGTGCGGTATTGTGTACTTTCATCGTGAACGATGATCGGATCATATTTTCATCTCTCTCAAAAAGTATCGGGAAATTCACCCCGATTATCCAATCGCTTTTATTGATATTTTCCAAAAAGGTGTAAAAACTTTGCGGAGAGGTGATTTTAGAGGTTGCGTTTACCTCATATACTTTAAAGGTACCGTTTGTATCGGATGCCGTGATTTCCGTCAAATAGAGGTCTTGGAACTCTTTTTTATACAATTTTTCAAACCGTTCGGGATTAAACGTCGTTTCGAATGCCGTGATCGTATGACGGTTTTGACTTTGCACCTCTTTGAGGCGATTATAGGTGATATCGTATCGGTTTTGAGAAAGTTCAAGCTGCTGTATCTCTTTTTTACTCTCTAGCCGAAGCGAACGGTACTCTTTTCCTTTAGGAATCAACATTAAAAATGAAAAAGCGATAACCGCTATCAAAAGAACGAACGAGAGGATGATCACGTATAGGGTCTGACGGCTCATTGTATCTCCTCTATCGTTTCTTCGTCGAGATAATTGGACGAGACAAATCGGTACCAACCGTTTTCGATCGGATAAAAGCTGGTATACGTTCGATGGAAAATCGATCGTAACGGTGCATGAAGCATGTATTCGTACGTATCCTTATTCGGTGTCGTACCGTACAAAATCAATGATTTGGCATCCAACTCCGCACGCGAGAGGGTAATGTTCTCCGGAACAAGATCGAAAAGGTTTCGAATACTCTCTTTCATCACCGTATTATCGGTCGTTACCTGCTCCGCCAATTTCGCTTCCGATTCGATCTCTTTGATCTGCGATTGCATCTCTTTGATAGATGCCTGCAAACTCGCTTCTTTTTGCGCGATAGAGTGGCGTTCATGTGCGAAATCATACGTTTTATACCATAAAAAGGCATACGCGCCGACCAGCATCAGAATCGTTACGATAAAGAAAAAAAGGACGAGTCTGAGTTCTCCGCTGATAACCCGCTTGGGACGGGGAGTGATAAAACTGTGTTTCATAACCCCTCCTCGCTCATCGCCAGTCCGATCACTTCATCCGTGACATCGATACGGCGGATCAAGACGTTTAAAAACAGCTCCTCTTCCAAATACCGTTTTAATTCGCTGCCGCTTCCGTAGGCATCGGCGATATATACCGTTTCGATAAATCGGTTATGGCAATGTTCTCCCGTGTAAAAACGGGCTAACGTCTTTTCAATCAGCTCAAAACGGGAATAGTCGTCACCGAAATGCTCCATATCCTCTTTTGCTTCGTCTCCATGAACCTGAACCGTCCGCTTCTCTTCTATCGTCGGTTCGTCTTCGCTGAATTCGGCAATCTCTTCAAGTGCATCCAAATCTTCGATGTCGCTGAGATCATCCAGCTCGTCGATGATATCCAAATCATCCAAATTTTCGATATCGTCGAGATTGATCCCCCGTTCCGGTTCGTCCTCTTCATCAACCCCGACGGCGAATCCGATTACATTGCCATCCTCTCCGACGACAGTCGTCTCATGGGAATGCAAGGGATAGTGATGCGCAAATTCCAGTTTTCCTTCTTCGAAAAACGCTACCGTAAAGGAATCTTTTTGTGCCAATGCGTACAAAGCGATCCCGCCGCCGATCTTATCGCCGAAAAAACGTTCGATGACGGAAAAAGGAGAAAAAATAAAATCAAGCCCGACGGCGGCATATCTTTTTTTCAATCCGTCAAGTTCGCGGATGGATGAATATAACAGCCATGATTTATTACGGCAAACCGTTTTGGCTCCGCTGACGACATCCGCGATATCGTGCAATGAACATCCTTGCAGTGCCCCTTGATTGTGTTCGGGATTCAACAAGGCGACATAGTACAAAGGGGATTCTTCGATCTGTTTTTGCAGGTATGCTACCATCTGCGTATAAGCGTTTTCCCCTTCAAAAAGCTTCCCCTCTTTTCGAACGAGCTTTTTTTGCTTTAAAACGGCAACTTTGACGCTATAAACTCCTCCGTCCGGAACAATGGCGATAAAAATCTTTTGATACAGCCACTCTAGCACTGAGAGTCCTCGACATTATTGCATAATGGATGCGATTTACGATAATGATCCATTTTGATGGCGTTTCCCAATTTGGTATAAATCTGAGTTGTCGCCATGCTCGCATGGCCTAATAATTCGCTAACATCGGCAATCCGCGCTCCGTTATTTAACAGTTCGGTCGCATAGGTATGGCGCAGTTGGTGCGGTGTCACTTTGAGCCCTACCTTTGCAAATGCCTTGGTGATGATATATCTTAGACTATTTTCGCTTAATTTTTCACCCTGCAGCTCAAAAACATACTCCACAGAGGGGGAGTGAAGCTGATATTCTCCGATTAATTCGGCAATATTTTTCAATATCGGGACATCGCGCTCTTTGGAACCTTTCCCGTGAATACGGCACCATCCCTGATCGATCTCTTTGAGCCGTAAATGGGTCAGTTCGGATATCCGCAATCCTAATGTATAGAGGAGAATAATCGCCAGTTTTGCCGTCGGTTCCGCATGTTCCAATGCATGTAAAATATGCTCGTGGGCGATCGGTTTTGGAAGCGTCTTAGGAATTTTGATACTCTCATCAGCCCGTAATTCCACATCTTTGCCCTCCGAACGGAGGTATTTGACAAAACTCCGTATGGCACTCAGCTTGCAGGATATCGATTTGGACTTTAAAGAAGCTATTTTCAGACGAAGAGGCATCAGATTAATCCTGACTTTCCCTTCCGATATCTCTATCTCCGATTCTCGGAGCATTGTATCGATCGAGTCGTTATAGCTACGGATTGTCAACGGCGAATATCCCCGAATCGCATCGAGATATTTTAAAAAGTTCTCTTTATCACGGTAAAGCGAGTTCATCATGCAGCATCTTAAACTGTTCGTAATTGCTACGAGTCTCTTCTACCAACTCTTTGTCTATAACTACTGTCGGGGCAATTTTACGGTATGCGTCGATCATGATCATCGCCATCATCTTGATTTTGGCACGATCTTGCGGTGAGACGTTTTGTTGTGCGGCAATACGGCGAATTTCCTTGATATATCGGCGTGCATCGTCGTTATACCGGACAAATTTAAGCGCAGTCTGAGACTGTGCCATCACGGTTGAGGCCATTCGATTATAGGGGTCCAGGGCAAACGCTTCTTTAGAAAGAGAGTATGCATCATCATACGATCCCATCGCATAGTACAGACGGGATTCAACCGATTTTTGATACGAAGGATTGACAACGATCCACAATCCTAGCCCGACAATAACCGCCAATAAAACGACTAGCCATTTAGAAAGCATGTTCCATCAACCTCGCTTTGACCAAAGCTTTCGCCTCTTCCATCTCCATCCCTTCCAGATCGATCGGTTCGGAGGCATAAAAATCGAGTCTTCCAAACGGTTTGGGAACCGTAAATCTGTCCCAACTCGGCAATTGCCAATACGAGGAGGGGACACAGCTGTACACGATCACTTTCGCATGTCGTTTCTGTGCCATTATAACCACTCCGTCACTCATTTCGTGTCTCGGCCCTTTCGGTCCGTCGGGTGTGATACCGATATCGTACCCCTCAGCAAGCGATTTAAGCGCTTGTATCAAGACTTTAGCCCCACCGCGTCGTGTCGAACCGTGAATCGTCCCCAGCTTGAAATACCGCATTACAGCAGCAATGATTTGTCCGTCAAAATGTTCGCTGATCAGGACATTGGCTTTGGGAACGGCGCGAAACCGATAATAAAGATAAGGTTGTAAAAGCAAATCGCCGTGCCAAAAGGCGAAAACGACCGGTTCGGTAGGTATAGCTTGGGGAAGATGAAAGTATTTTTTATTGGTAAAATAGATCAACCGTATCAGCAATGCTCCGATCGGGGGGATCAGCCACAATGCCAGCGTATTGAGTATTTTTTTACGCAACGATCTCTCCGTACTGTACTGAACGGGAAACGTCTATGATTCGTACGCGGGCCGTTTGACCAAGCCACTCTTCCGAACCTTTGACCTTGACCAAAACATTATTATCGCTTCGACCGGCGACATACCCGTCCGAACGAAGTTCCTCGAAATAGACGTCGACCTCTTGTCCTAATAATGACGCACTGATCGAATCCAGAATCGTATCCTGATAGGCTTGCAATGTGCTCAGACGATGTGAGCCGATCTCCGAATCGACCGTATTGGTAAACCCTTCCGCTTCCGTCAGCGGGCGGGGGGAGTATTTAAAACTGAATACCTGCTCGAAACGGACTTGCCGCATGACATCCAGCGTATCTTCGAAATCCGCCTCACTCTCTCCCGGAAAAGCGACGATGATATCGGTACTGATACTCACGTTCGGAACCAGTTCACGCAGTTTGGCAGCCCGGTTCAAAAACCACTCTTTCGTATAGCCCCGTTTCATCGCTTTGAGGATTTCACTGGAGCCGCTTTGCAGAGGCATATGCATCGATTTGCAGATTTTCGGATTTCGGGCAAACTCTTCGATGAACTCATCGTCCATATGCAGCGGATGCGGAGAGGTGAAGCGGATACGCTCTACCCCTTCCACCCCACTGACACGGCGGAGCAATTCGGTAAAATTGACTTTTTCTTCGTTACCTGAAAAACGGCGTCCGTAATTGTTGACGTTTTGTCCCAATAAAAAAATCTCTTTCGCCCCCCCATCAGCCGCTTTTTGCACCTCGGCAATGATCAATTCGGGAGGAATCGAAATCTCGTCGCCCCGTGTTTTCGGGACGATGCAAAACGTACACTGCTTATCGCATCCGATAGAGATATTGATATAGGCTTTATAAGGACTGGTACGGAAATCTTTAAAAGCGAATTGGGATTCATCGTAGTCGATTTCGATCTCAACCGCTTTGTCGCGATGGAGGACATCGGTAATTTTGGAAACGTTACGCGCACCCAAAACAAAGTTGACGTAAGGGGCGCGCTTGATGATATCTTTTCCCAAATGAGAAGCGGTGCATCCGCAAACGCCGATTTTTGCACCCTCTTTTTTGAGTTTATTAAACACTCCGAGTTCTGAAAACAGTTTGTGGACCGGTCTTTCGCGAACCGAGCAGGTATTGACCAGTATCAGATCGGCTTCATCGGCTTTATCGGTCAGCTCATACCCTTCATGGGCGTTTAATTCCGCGATCATATGTTCCGAATCGCGCACGTTCATAGCGCATCCGAGCGTCTCGATAAAAAGCTTTTTCGACATTATAAGATATGAACCTCATACATGTATTCGTTTGCCGAAAGACCGTAACGCACTTCGCGCATATAAAAGCTTTTACCTTCGGCTTCAAAATGGTCTTGAAGTGCAAGGAGATCTTTATGAGAATTTTCACGGTCAAAATAGAGAATCAACGAATTGCTTTTTTCCACCATTTCGGTAATTTTTTTGAGATCGATTTTTTTTGGTTTTGCGTCATGCTCACTGCGGGCAATTTTGAGTTCCATTGTGTTTCCCTTAAAGTTCTTGATATTGGGGGGATTATATCGGTGATATGATAAATATCGCATTAAGAGAACTTCGTGTATAATGTTTATCCTTCATAAAAAAGCTCCCCCAACCAAACCGATTTTTTTATGAGTTATTATGTACGAAAGAGGATAGTCCTATGGAAAATATTTTAGATATCATCGATTCTATCGCCAATGAAAAAGGGCTCAGCCGGGAAAATGTCCAAGAGGCGATCAAAACCTCTTTCATCCAAACCGCAAAACGGATTATCAATCCGGCTTTTGCATTCGAAGCCGACATTGAAGACCGCACCAAACAAGTAAAATTACGACAGATTATAACCGTTGTCGCCGATGATGCGCCGGAACTCGAAGGTGAAGAGGCCGGTGCCTATATGGGTCTGACTAATGCATTGGAGATCGACGACGAAGCGGAGATCGGCGATCAGCTTCAAATGGAGCACGACATTGAAAGCTATGGCAGAAGCGCATTCGCAACCCTTCACCGCGAAATCGAATTTCACGTTCAACGTCTCGTCGAAAACGAACTGTACGACAAATACAAAAGCAAAATCAATCAAATCGTCTCCGGACGCGTTACACGCGTCGATAACGAGCAGAATACGACGATCGAAATTGATGAAATTCGTGCCGTTCTGCCAATGAAAAGCCGTATCAAAGGGGAAAAATTCAAAGTCGGCGATGTCGTCAGCGCCATTGTACGCCGTGTGCATGTAGATAAAAACAACGGCATTTCCATGGAACTTTCACGTACCTCTCCCAAATTTCTCGAAGAGCTTCTCGCACTGGAAGTTCCGGAGATCAAAGACGGTATCGTTGTCATCGAAAAATGTGCCCGCATTCCGGGAGAACGGGCTAAAATCGCCCTCTATACCAACCGTCCGCAGATTGATCCGATCGGTGCGACCGTCGGCGTCCGCGGTGTCCGTATCAATGCGGTGAGCGAAGAGCTGTGCGGCGAAAATATCGATTGTGTCGAATATAGTGCCTCACCTGAACTGTTTATCTCCCGCGCAATGAGTCCTGCTATTATCAGTGCGGTTGTTGTCCAGGAAGAGAAAGAGGGGGAGAAAAAAGCAATCGTTACCCTTCCGAGCGATCAAAAATCCAAAGCTATCGGAAAGAGCGGTATCAATATTCGCCTCGCATCAATGCTAACAGGCTATACGATCGAGCTCAACGAAGTAGGCGGAACGGTACAAATGGGTGAAAAAGCTCCAGAAGAGAAAAAAGAGGGACTCAGTTCTCTCGAAGCGCTTTTCGGGAATTAAGAATCACATACTTTTCTTTTTCATAAGAAAAGTATCAAAAGAAAATCCTCTTCCGAGCAAATCGCTCGCACGACTCTCGCACTGCTGCTACGCGTGCGGCTCTTGATGATGCTCGGAAGAGAAATTATTATCTATTTTCGCAGAATGCGAAAATCATTCTATACAATTCCCGTGATCCGATACAAAGAGCCGTTCCGAAGGCAGTAGTGCCGAGAGGAATGTAGCGTTTTTGGATTGCGGTATGATCTTTTGGTACTTTTCTGACTAAACAGAAAAGTACAGATAAAACATTACCTCTTCACAAACGGATTCAGCTTTAACAATATCGTATCCGCGATCTGATTGCCGATCAGCGTCAAAAACGCACTCATCATCAATATCCCCATGATCACCGGATAATCTCTGCTCATTGCACTTTGATAAAAAAGCTGTCCCATCCCCTCTATCCCGAAAATAGACTCCAAGATCACCGATCCTCCGATCAGTCCCGGTAACGAAAGGCCGAGCATCGTCACGATCGGAGGTAAAAGATTCGGGAGGATGTAATAACGGATAATCTTCTTTTCGCTGATTCCGCGCGAACGGGCGAAATAGATATAGTCACTTTTAAGAATTTCAAGTGTCAAAGAGCGTATATACAAAACGAGACTGCCGATTCCGACAAAAATCATCACCGCTATCGGAAGGCTCAAATACCACGCCATATCGAGATAATACCCGATCCCCTCGGGAGGTTCCAGCGAATGCATCCCCGCAATCGGAAACCACCCTAACGAAACGCTCAGTACCATCATCGCGACTAATGCAAGGTAGTATGAGGGCATTGCAAAACTGAGCAATGCAAATTGTCCTATGACAACGTCCGATTTTTTTTGGTAGGAGAGCGCCGCTTTGATCCCTAACCATAAGGAAATAACAAAGGTAACCACTAAAGCGACCAGATTCATCCATAACGTAACCGGAAGACGATCGGCAACAACATCATTTACCTGCTCTCCGCTGACAAAAGAAATCCCGAAATTAAATGTTACGAGATGATGAACCCAATCACTGTATTGTTCGTACAGAGGTTTATCCAGGCCATAAATACTGCGCAGCTGCGCAATCGATTCGGGCGTCATGTTGGGATTGAGTTCTCCCCCCATAAAACTGTTTGGAGCCAGATGAATGGCGCCGAATGAAATCAATGAAATCAAAAACAGCATCAATACGGTATAAAGAAATGATCGGAATAGGTATTTCATACAGTGATTATAACGGAAGAGAATTAAAAAAAGAGGATTCATCCCCAGGGGACCTCTCGTTAGAGGTACTTGTTCCCTTTGGGAATGAGAGAAGCGAAATGATTCTTAGAAGTTAAGAGTCAAATATGCTTGAAGAGTGTTGTATTGTGAACCGTTATTTTGGTCATCTGCATCAGTAGAGATGTATGCCAAAGTCGCATCCAACGGTCCAAAAGATTTTGTAGCAGTCAATGTAACTTCTTGCATATCAACATTTGTTGTATCATTGCTTACATTTGTATAATATACTCCAAATTTTGCTAAATCTTTCGCATTATATTCTGCAGTAAGATTCCATGATTCAGCATCCGGAGTACCTACGTATCCGTAGTTCCACCATGCTTCAGTGTACAATTTAGATTGTGCAGTTCCAAGGTTGTTTGTTGCAACGTTTGCAATTTTAAGAACACCTTCATCATCCGCTTTTGAATATGCTCCTGAAACGCTCAAGTTTTCAACACCGGCATATCCAAGTTTAAACGCGTATGCAGATGAATCGCCTGCTCCATCCAAAAGACCTTTGGTAGAGATATCAGCATATTGTGCACCGATTGTCAATCCTTTAACCAATTGACAGTTGATGTCTGCTTGCAACCAGTAAGCATCCGCAACATTTTGCACATTATAGTACCATGCTTGTGCAGTTAACGGTTTGAAAGAGTTGTTAACGATAGCAACCGCATACGCACCGTCATTCAAGAATGTATTGAAATCTGCACCAGCGCCAACAACATTGTCACCGATTGCAGTAGAGTTGTTGATAGCTTTAGTACCGCCAGTAGCAACACCGATAGCATTTACACCGTTACCTTTTCCAACCCATGCACCGACTAAAGTTGTATCCGGAATATCTTGATTGATAAGTACTGCAGCATCGAATGTATTTGGAACAATTGACCATTTTTCAGAGAAAGCAAGTGGAGTATCAAGTTCCATACGTCCCAATTTAGCCGTTGTTTTGCCCAAAGTTGCGGCAATCCACATTTCACCGATCCATGCTTGGTCATCAACTTGTGCACCGAATGGTGAACCGTTCGCTTGTACACCATGAGCACCTGTCCATGTGTTGCTTACAAGGTTGTTTTCAAGACCCAATGTACTTACCGCATATCCGGTTACACCGAAAGAGACATTTTTTGTCAAATCACCCGTTACAGAAAGGCGAAGCGCTGTATCCGCTGCACTTGAATCTTTATCGAATAGATCTTGTGGATCTTGGTCATTCGTAGTATAGAAAAGTTTCGCGTCACCGCTTACCTTTACGTTATCGATTGCAAATGCACTTGCTCCGAGCAATACTGCTGCCGCAAGACTCATTTTAACTAACTTCATTGATTCTCCTTAAGTTAAGCTTGACCTTATGTTTTTGTTTCGTCGAGGTTAATTGTAACGCTGCTATTCTTAAACAATGCTGTAAAAAAATAATTTTGTTTACGCTCGGTTTACCACAGATAAATCCCTATTTTAGGTAATGTGACAATTTTGTCATATCTAAAAATTTCCAATTATTGGATTTATCGATTCAATAATATGTTATAGTACGAATTAGTCTGAAAAACTCAACATAACTATAGGAAATACGATGCGTTTCACATTATCCCTCTCTTTGAGCCTTTTTATTTTGGGCGGCTGTGCCGCTAATCACACCGGAGTCACCCCTTCGCAGAACAGTTCTCTCAGCGCGGTTTCGCCAAATAGCGCTTCCGCATCAAAAGGCGGTATTATGCAGCGCTCGCTCGATGAATGGCTAAAAGAGGAATGGAATCCTATGATGGCGTCCGAACCTACCGAAAAAACCAAAACGAATACGGACGGTACCGTCGTGACGACCAAAACCGAACCGACGACAATGACCGTCAGTACCAAAACAGCAGACGGACAGGTCGTTCAAAAAACAGCCAATGCCACTCAAATAACCACTACGACACAAACACCCGACGGAAAAGTTACCACCACAACCGAAGTAGTTCCTTTGAGTGAAGATAACGAACCGTTTACATTACAAAAATATGTCGATAAATGGAATGATTATTTAGCGAAGAAAGAAAAGATGAACGAAGGAAAGCCGAAAGAGCCTTCGCACGTCGAAATGATGAGTCAATTGCCGGTAATCGGTAAGTAACAAACGGTAACATTTGCTCTCTATTTTTTTGTTCCGTCAAAAAAATAGGCAAAAAATCTCATCTCTCAACCAAACCGCTCACGCGATTCTCGCACTACTGCTTCGCGTGTGGCTATTTCGGATGGTTGAGAGATTTATTATTATAATGCCCCCGAAACTCACCTAGAGCCCAATCGCTGGCAGAAGTGCCTGAGCGATTGGAAGCGTTTTGTTGAGGGGGCGATTTTCTTTTGCTTACTTTTCTTATAAAAAAGAAAAGTATACTACCTATTATTTGTTGGCATCCCAGACAAAAACGCTTTTTCCTTCGGCATTTTTCTCGACTGCCGCCATTCCCATAATATTGTATCCGGCATCCACATAATGTACTTCGCCGCTCACGCCGCTTGAGAGATCGCTCAAGAGATACATCGCCGAATTCCCGACTTCTTCAATCGTCACGTTTTTACGTAGCGGAGCATTCAATTCGTTCCATGTCAGGATTTGTTTGAAATCACCGATTCCGCTGGCGGCAAGGGTTCGGATCGGACCAGCGCTGATTGCATTGACACGCTGTCCTTTCGAAGCACCGAGTTCTACTGCCATATAACGGACAGTGGATTCTAATGCCGCTTTTGGATGTTTTCATAAACCCTTCGGTCAATGCTTCTTTAGGAGCGAATGCGACTGAATGAACCAAAAAATCGATTTGACCGAAATCGGCCGCTACTTTTGCCGCAATCGATTCCATGTCGGATTCATCGGAAACGTCCAGTTTATAGACCGGAGAGTTGTCAAATCCCGCTGCGATAGGCTCAACCCGTTTTTGTAACGCTTCGTTCAAATAGGTAAATGCCATTTTAGCACCTTGCGCATGCAGCGCCTGTGCAATTCCGTACGCAATCGATTTATCATTTGCCAATCCTACGATCAACCCTTTTTTACCTTGCATCAACATCTATATCATTCTCCTTTTCTGTGTGTAAAAATGTCTAAAACATAAACGGCATATCCATTTCTATTTCAAGAAAGCTCCGCCGCCTGTGCAATCATATCGCAAAAATCATTTGCACTCAGTGCCGCAGAACCTACCAAAACTCCGTCAACATTTTCCAAAGTCATGATTTCGCCGGCATTATCGACTTTGACACTGCCGCCGTATAACAGAGGGGCTTTCGTTTTCTCTCTGAGTGCTCCGTGCAACAATTCGATATCACGTACCGAAGGAGTCAGTCCTGTGCCGATCGCCCATACGGGTTCATACGCTACAATCAAATCCGGATATTCCAAATCAATTCCTTCGAATTGGTTTGAAATGTAATCCATCAAAGCTTCGTTGCCTTCTTCGCGGATTTCCAACGGTTCTCCGACACAATAGACGATCGTAAACCCCTTCTCAGCGAAAAAACGGAACTTTGCCGCAACCGTTTCTTGGGTTTCGCCCAAAATATGACGACGTTCACTGTGACCGATCAAAATAGTAGTGACGGCGAACTCTTCGAGCTGTTCCAATGCGATCTCACCCGTAAATGCTCCATTTTGAACCGGATACGCATTTTGCACCCCGATAAGAACATTACGGGGAAGATGTTCTAATGCCGTAAAAGGGGGAAAGACAATAACGGTGTCTGAAATGTTATTTGCACTTACAAAGGATTCGACGACTGCCATATAGGCTTGAGTTTCTTGACGTGTTTTATTTGCTTTGAAATTAGCACATACTATCATTTTATTTTTCCTCACTTTTTTCGGCAGACATTGTCCCTTAAAGCAGGTAGGAGCCACACATATCAGCGTGCGTTCTACGAGCTTTTTTATTTCATCAACGGTTTGACACCCGGTAAAATTTTACCCTCTAAAAGTTCCAATGACGCTCCGCCGCCCGTAGAGATAAACGTTATCTCTTCGTCCAAACCCACACGTTGAACCAAATCGGCGGTATCACCCCCACCGACTACGGTCGTGGCATACGAATCCGCTACAAAATGGGCTATTTTATTCGAACCGCGTGAAAAACGATCCATTTCGTATACGCCCATCGGACCGTTCCATAAAATCGTTTGGACATCGGCTAAAACCTGACGATACAATCGAACCGTCGCCGGCCCGATATCCAGCCCCATCCATCCTGCGGGAATCTCCTGAATGCTGACCAAACGGCTCATAGCATCGGGAGCAAATTTCTCTGCCGCAACAACATCGACCGGAAGATAAAATTTGACACCGAGCTGTTTGGCTTCATTCATGATCTTGATCGCTTCATCGATCAAGTCATCCTCTACCAAAGAGTTGCCCACTTCGTGCCCGAGTGCTTTTAGAAATGTAAATGCCATTCCTCCGCCGATCAAAATTTTATCGACTTTCGGCAAGAGATTAATCAAAGCCTCCAGTTTACCGGATACTTTACTGCCTCCCACAATCGCTGCAAACGGTCTGACAGGACGATCAAGCAAAGTACCGAAAAATTGGATCTCTTTTTGGAGCAAAAAGCCGGCCGCTTTATGTTCGGTGTCAAAGTGTGCCGTAATGCCCTCGACCGACGCATGGGCACGATGGCTGACTCCGAAAGCGTCATTAATGTAAACCTCGACCATCGATGCCAATGCCGCACTCAGTTCGGGATCGTTTTTCGTTTCCCCTTTCTCAAATCGGAGATTTTCAAGCAGCATGACTTCCCCTTTTTTGAGATTTGACGCCATCTTCTTGGCACTCTCGCCGATCACATCCTCGGCCATCTGAATCTCAATCTTGAGCAATTGGTGGAGCCGTCGTGCAATCGGCGCCAATGAGTATTTTTCATCTGGTTCCCCTTTCGGACGCCCGAAATGCGATCCCAAGACAATCGCACACTCTTGATCGAGACAATAGTGAATCGTTGATAGTGCCGAACGGATACGGCGATCATCCGTAATATTGCCGTAATCGTCCATTGGAACGTTAAAATCGCATCGGATGAATACTTTTTTGCCGTGGATATCACACTCTTTGATGCCGAGTAACTGCATTGTTTTCCTTCTTACTGTAAGATTGATGTTAATTGTAATTTCATGCCGAAGCAAAGCCTATTTGCTTCGTTACACTCTTGTTTTGCTGATATAAAGAGCCATCTCTATCAAACGATTCGAATAACCCCATTCATTATCGTACCACGCCATGATTTTAATCAAATTTCCGTCAATAACCTGAATCAGGTCATCTGCTACTGTAGCACTGTGACTCGAACCGACAAAATCCTGTGACACGCGATAACGCTCGTCGACTTCCAAAATCCCGTTCATTTGCCCCTTCGCATACGATTTAAAAAGAGCACTGATGGCATCTTTATCCGTACGGCGTTTAACGACAACATTAAGATCAACCATCGAAACATCGGGAGTCGGAACCCGGACGCTTTGCCCGTGAAGCTTCCCTTCCAAATTCGGCAGTACGATACTGATCGCCTTTGCGGCTCCTGTCGTGGTAGGAATCATATTAAGTGCTGCCGCACGGGAACGGCGCATATCGGTCCCATGCGCCGAATCGATAATCGCTTGGCCATTCGTGTAAGCATGAATCGTCGTCATGAGCCCTTTTTCGATCTCATACGCTTCATCGATGATTTTTGCGATCGGCCCGAGACAATTCGTGGTACATGATGCATTGGAAATAATCGGTTCACCTGCATAAAGATGTTCATTGACTCCCATTACAAACGTCGGAATGGAACTGTCCTGCGTCGGTGCAGAAAGGATTACTTTTTTAACCCCTTTGGCTATATGGTGCCGTGTCGTAGCCTCAGTCAGAAATAATCCGCTGCACTCAAAAACCACATCCGCACCCAAGGAAGCGAAATCGAGATTTTCAGGATTTTTTTCACACAAAATCCGAACGTTATTTCGTCCTATTCGTAGATTCTTTTCCCCTATGATCGCCGTCTCAACGGCTAACGGGCCGTGAACCGAATCATTTTGCAACAGATACAAAACCATCTCGATAGATGCCATATCATTGATCGCAACAAGTTCGACATCATCGCGCGTCGCGATGAGACGGGTAACACAGCGGCCGATACGACCAAAACCGTTAATTGCAATCTTCAGCGCCATCACCATATCCCTAACACTTAATAAGGGGTGATTTTACCAAAATTCGGTTATAATTTCGATTAAAAGAAGTTGAGGCGGATGAAGCTTGCACTTTACGGCGGTAGTTTCGATCCGCCGCATATCGGGCACTTACGTGTCGTCACCGAAGCATTGGCAAAACTGCCGATTGAACGGTTGATAATAGTCCCTGCTTTCAGGAATCCGTTCAAACCGAATGTCCGGGCAGATTCGTCAACCCGGTACCGTTGGCTTCGCTCTATTTTTTCATCATTTGAAAAAGTGGATATCAGCGATTTCGAGATTACCCAAAAACGCAGTGTCTATACGATAGAGACCGTTAAACATTTCTTACCGATGTGCGACGAACTCTATCTCATCATTGGAGCCGACAATCTCGAAAAGCTCGCTTCATGGCACCGGTTTGACGAACTCAACACCTTGGTTCGATGGGTGGTAGCCACCCGGGGTGAAATCCCTATTCCGGCGAATATGATCGCTCTGAATGTCGATGAAAAAATCAGCTCCAGCGATTTTCGCAATTCTTTTTCCTCTTTGGGATTGGAACCGTCACTCGAAAATGAAATTTTGACTTATTATAAGGAACTTTATGAATCCACGAATTGAAAAGATCAGTGCAATACTCGATCAGAACAAAGCCGAAGCCATCGAAGTCTTCGATCTTAAAGGGGGCGATTATTTCGCCGATTATGTTGTGATTGCGTCATCATTAGGGGAGCGCCATACATTTGCTCTTTTGGACCATCTGAAAAAAGGGCTCAAACCCGATGAACAGTTTTTATATGTCGACGAAAGCGGAGATTGGATCGCCATCGATCTGGGTGATATTCTCGTCCATATTCTAACTCCTCAGTTTAGAAGCAAATACGATTTGGAAAGTTTCTTAAGCGAAATTTCCGCACGAAAAAACGCTCGCTAACTTTTCCTCCTCTGAGGAATGGCTTTTGAGTCATTCCGAAACACCCATATACGGCTATACTTAATACTTCCAACTGCTGACAATGCAATATAATATATAAATGAAATAATGGTAACGCAGATTCGATGTGACCAGATTTAGATTTTTGATGAAGTGTTATTACGGTGTTTATAAGTGGTGCGCCCGAAGGAATTCGAATCCCTGACCGCCGGTACCGCAAACCGGTGCTCTATCCAGCTGAGCTACGGACGCATATTTTAAAGAGACCGAAATTATAGCTGGATAAGCTTAAAAACTAATTAATATCTTCCCTTTTTACGCCGGACACTTCTACCGCAGCTGATTGATTTTTAACACGAATTCTACTTCCGCTTTGGAGAGGCGAAGCTCTTTTGCGATTGCATCGACTTCCATCCCCTGATTGTAGCGGCTGATCACTTTCTCATCGTCCAAACCGCTGATCGATGTCGGTAAAGAGAGGTTACGGATACGCTCTTCGAGATAGCGCAATCGATTTTCCGTTTTATCCTTGTAAGCACTGAAACTTCCTTCAATCGTCGTCAACGACTCTAGAATCGGGATAGAGAGTTCATTGACTTCACGCCCAAGCTCCGCATGAAGAGAATTTTGTTCTCTTGGAACGCTTTCTTGCAAAGAAGCAATAATCTCCAGCTCTTGTTTAAGTCTTTTATCCATCATGTACAGTTCACGGTGCAGTTCTTCGGTCGCTTTGGCGACGGCACGGATTTGGGAACTGACTTCTCCCTCTTTCGTAATGACGTAATAAATTAGACCTACCATCATTACGGCAAGAGCGATTATAGCGACTTCGATAGTGTAATTCACTCACGCCCCTTAAGCTGACGGATCATGACACGTTCACGCGCTGTCATATACGAAGCCCACTCTTTTTCATCCCGGTCATGGATTTGCGTAATTTTGGCTAACGAGGTATCTATCGCTTCAAAATAGACGGCAATTTCCCGTTTGGGATGAATCGGCATTTCGATACGTCCATAGTACCGTTTTCCTCTCTCCAACATCCCTTCGGTTAGCTTGAAATGTTCAAAGCCGATGCTCTCAATATTGGCCAAGTGGGTTAGAGGCAAACGTTTCGGTGTACTCATCG
The DNA here is from genome assembly GCF_937936435.1 of uncultured Sulfuricurvum sp. Lineage (GTDB taxonomy): Bacteria > Campylobacterota > Campylobacteria > Campylobacterales > Sulfurimonadaceae > Sulfuricurvum. The sequence continues at coordinate 44,312 of NZ_CALDDG010000005.1, forward strand.
TCAGAATCTGCTCCAGCTTTTCCATCTTCCGATACAGTTCTACCATCAGATTCAACATTACCGGATCGCTCTCGGAAGTATCTCCTCTGGCCTTGGCAAGCTTTAGCCATTGACCGATGGGATCCTCATCCGATTCACTCATCTGGCTATACTCCCGTTCAAACTCTTCAACATTGATTGCGACTTCGTCATACACCATTTCAATCGGTGCGGGAACCAATCTTACATTACTCATAGACCCACCTTATCCAAAATAATCAATCCGATAAATACAAATCCCAGATAACCGTTGACCGTAAAAAAAGCGCGGTCGATCTGTGTAAAGTCGCGACGGACCAAATAATGTTCATATCCCAGCATCAATGCCGAAAACACGACTGCCGCATACGCAAATATCCCCAGTTGTGCCTGAACGACAAACAGACTCCATAACAAAACGCTCAGAATATGAAATACGGCCGATATCTTCAAGGTAGCCGCACTGCCGTATTTGGAAGGGATCGAATGGAGCCCGTTCGTTTTGTCAAACTCCATATCCTGAAGTGAATAAAGCAGATCGAATCCCGCGACCCAGAACATTACTCCCAGGGACAAAGGTATCGACCACAGGGGAATATACCCGTTTACAGCAATCGCTCCGGCAATCGGCGCCAAACCCAGTGAAATCCCTAATACGATATGAGCCATCGAGCTAAACCGTTTAAAATAGGAGTAACTCATCAATACCGCTAAAATCGGAAGACTCAAATAAAAGGCCAAATCGTTGATAAAATAGGCGACCGCAATAAAAGCAATCGCATTGACCGCCGTAAAAATCGCTATCGATCCGCCGTCCAGTCTTCCATCAACGCTCGGACGCCCGGCCGTACGAGGATTATACTTATCATACGCACGATCGACATAACGATTGAATCCCATCGCCGTATTGCGTGCACTGATCGCGGCAAGTCCCCCCAGTACTAACAGTTTAAAGCCGAACCATCCGTTAGCAGAAACGACCATCGCGATGAAAATAAACGGAAGAGAAAAGACGGTATGCTGAAACATGACCAGTTCGTTAAAATCTCTCAGTCTTTTCGCCAATCGTTTCACACTGTCCCTTTATGAACTTATTTGGGTTAATTTTATCGTAATTTCTCTTTGGGCGATACCCTCTTAATGCTTCTTCTCCCTTAGGGTATAATGGCATCCATGAAACAGCTTGCTATTATCGGCTCTACCGCTTCGGGGAAAAGTGCTCTCGCCCTTGATCTGGCCGAACGCTGCAATGCCTATATCCTCTCTATCGATTCGCTCAGCATCTATCGTGACATCGATATTGCGTCCGCCAAACCCTCAGTTCAAGAACTATTATTGACCAAGCATTTCGGTATCGATCGCCTCAACCCCGACGAAAATGCCAGTGTCGTCACCTTTATCGACGAATATAAACGTGCCTGTGAACACTCGCTGTCGGATGGGAAGAATCTGATTATTGTCGGCGGAAGCAGCTTTTATCTTAAAAGCATGATAGAGGGTCTTTCCAATATCCCCGAGTATTCCCAAGAAACCATTGTCAAGACGCAGGAAATTATGACCGATCTTATTGCTGCGCATCAAATGCTCTGTACCGTCGATCCTCAGATCATGGAGAAAATCACCTCGGGCGACACCTACCGGATAGAGAAGATGATGCTCCTTTATCTCGAAACCGGGATGGCTCCTTCTACATGGTTCAAAGAGCACCCCCCTCTTCCAATCATCACCGACTGTCCGATACTGAACCTAAAAATTGATCGGGAGGTTCTGCGTCAAAAGATTGCACTTCGCACGGACCTCATGATCCGTTCGGGGCTGATTGACGAAGTCGCTTCGCTTGAACGGCTCTACGGACGAGTTCCTAACAGTATGAAAGCCATCGGAATCGTCGAAACGCTCGCCTATTTAGACGGCAAAATAACCAAAACCGAGCTTCAAGAACTTATCTCTACTCATACGGCTCAACTGGCCAAACGTCAGCAAACGTTTAATGCCCACCAGTTTTCGCTGACGGCCAGTGCCGAAGCCGATATCTTACGCCCAATGGCACTAACGCTTTTAAAACAATCCTAACGCGTCTTTCGCCAGTTTACCCCATGCCGAATTTTTATCGGCTTTGATACTAGCGTTAAATGCGGCGCGTGCCTCGGCGGTACGTCCGAGCTTTTGGGCAACGGCTCCGATCAGATATTGCTGCCGTGAACGTTTCTCGGCATTGAGTTTTCGGGCGTTCAGCGTTTTAAGTACCTGCAACGCTTCGGCATCTTTCTCGACGTTTTG
>NZ_CALDDG010000006.1 GCF_937936435.1 uncultured Sulfuricurvum sp.
ACCCCGGGCCTACTGATTACAAATCAGTTGCTCTAGCCAACTGAGCTATGCCGGCATTGGTGAAATGGAGCTGAAATTATAGTCATTTCATCCTAAAATGTCAAGAGCCATTGAGAAAAATTTTAACAAACGTTATAAACGATCTCTTTTTTTGTATTTGTCTCGATAATTTTCTCTAAAACAAGTCCCTCTATATTCATCGCCAGCAACTCATCGATCCCTTTTATCCGGGCTGATGCAGCTTCGCGCAGTACGATTCCTCGGTATGCTTTGGCCCAGTGGCTTACCACCTTGCCTTCTTTCAAAAACTTCAATGTCGTTACTCTAGATGCAGGAGTATAAAACTTATCGTAAAACCCTGCACGTAGATCCAGAATCTCTTCTCCGGCGATCTTTTCATCGAGAACGGACGAAAAATCCTTTTTGTACTCTTTCTCCGGAACACAGCTTCCGATTTTGGAGCCTTGTTTCACTTTATAATCGGGGATGCAGTCTCCGGCACCGATCGGGCCGAAGAGATTGGAAAAAAGGATTACATGGCGTTCAATGTACGATTGTGCATCCGATGAAAGCGAAGGGAAATCGAGATAATCGTATGCTACTCCGTCATATCGTTCAATCGCTCTCATCGTCGGAGCTTTTAAAAAAGGGAGGCGATAGCGTTCGTACTCTTTCGGATCTTTTACACCGAAGAGTTCGCAAAGCTTCTCCTGCTCTCCTTCTGCGATCACTGCTTCGTACTGCGCAACGATTTCCATCCGTTTCTGATACATCTGCGGAAATAAAAAACTATCGTGTTGGAGCGGGGGGCATTCTCCCCCCTTCCGTTTCCCCTCACTGGGTGCGAACAGAATAATCATCAGTAATACGCTGCAATAATGGCGTAACTGAGAAAGAACATCATATGCGATGCCCCCTCGAAATAGTTGGTCTCCCCCTCATCGGTCGTTTTCCACACTAATAAGATCGTCAGCAACAACGCTCCGATTTGAAGCGGATTGAAATCCAATGTCAGATTAATCCCTGAAAAATAAGCCAAGAGCATTAAAATAGGCACCGTCAAAATGATCGAAACCGTTGATGCACCCATTGCTATGTTAACAACCCGCTGGATCTGATCGTTTCTCGCCGCCCTTACCGCAGTAAAAATTTCCGGAGAAACGCTGATAATCGCAATGACCAATCCGGCAAGACCTGCCGATATACCATGCTCACGTGCTATCGCAACTCCATTGCCGGCAAATATTTCAGCACCCAAAGCGATAACGGCGATAAATCCAAAAATAGCAATAAAGTTGATAGGGGTACTCAAATGTTCGAAAACATAATCACTCGATTCATTTTCATCGATCTCACCCTCTTCTTCTTGAAGCTTCCGCTTTAACCGGAAAAAACGGCTTCGTGCCGTTGCTTTAAAAAAATGGGTGTGCGTACGAGTTTGAAATATGAAGATGATAATGTAAAATAAAAGCAATACTGCGGCAATCAGGTGGCTGACATGGGTCAGGGCATTCGCTCCGTGATCCGTATGGCTTAACAGTCCAGGAACCAACAATGCCGATGACGCGACAAACAAAACGGTGCTATAGGCGCTGGAAGTCTCTTTGTTATGCTGTTGCTGTGTAAATGCCAATCCTCCGAGGAAGACGGCAAGTCCGAGTAAAACGTTCAAATCGACGATAACCGCGGAAATGATTCCCCCCTTTACCGTTTCTAACACTTCGGGAGAGTGCTTCACTTCGAGCAAAATCACATACAATAAGATGATTTCCACCGCTACGGCGCTAAAAGTCAGAACGAAACTTCCGTAAGGTTCATGAAGACGTTCGGAGAGGATATCGGCCACTTCGGCCACCGTGAGAGAAAGAGATGCGATTCCGATCGCGGCAAACAATGTTGCGAGAGATGATTCATGCTGGGCATTAAAAACGAATGAGAGAAGTATCGCTACGACTCCTATAAAAATATCCCAATAATCCTCAATAAAATAGCGTATCCGCCTGTCCAAGACTGTATCCTTTTAGATTTTGTTTAAAGCTGTGTCCATAATAGTACCATAAACACAGCCATACTATGGATTAAACCCACCCTTTTCGTTTGAAAACATAAATCGGAAGGACCGATGAACAAATCATCATAAAGATCGAAAGAAGGTAGCCGTAATGCCAATTCAGTTCCGGCATGATCTGAAAATTCATCCCGTAAATACTCGCTATTAGAGTAGGAGGAAGAAAAATAACATTGACGATCGTAAACATTTTAATAACTTTGTTTTGTTCGATGCTCAAAACCCCTACGAAGATATTTTGCAGATAATCGAGGCGTTCAAAATTGAAATCGGTGTAATCGATCAGCGATTTGATATCTTTAAGCATGACTGTGACGTCATGTTTTAATGCATGCTTATACTTGGTCGACTTCAAAAAGGCACTCAAAATACGCTGTTTATCGTTCAGGTTTTCGCGTATTTGCATGTTTAAATCTTCCAAGGCCGAAATCCGTTCCAATATCTCTTCGTCTTCATTGGTATAGTCTGTCAAAACATGTTTACGGACACGTGTGATATCTTTTGAAAGTTTTTCGATGATATCGGCGTCGGCATCGATTCGGATATCCAAAATCTGGCAAAAGATATCATAGCCCGTCTCGAATTGTTTCGGCGTTGCAAAAAACTTTCGGTTGAATTCGTCAAACGTATAAAGCGACGTATAGCGGATCGAGATCAGCTTGTTTTCATGCAGAATAAACGATACGGTTTCATTATGCGGATTCCGATCCGCCGTTACCAGAAAATAGCTGTTAATCTCAATCCGGTCATTCTCTTCCCAATAGCGTGAACTGATCTCGATCTCTTCGGTCTCTTGTTTTGTCGGAAATTTGATGTTGAACGTATTTTCGATAAAAACGATTTCATCATACGTCGGCATCAGCATATCGATCCAAATTACCTTCTCGATCACATCACCGTCAAGTTCTGACATCGTATCGATGAAAGCTATCGCGTTTTCATTACGGATATAACATTTAATCATCGCTTCCTCCTTGTTTAAATCGTTCTTTATACGTACACTTTTGGCATAACTCTTCTGTACAGACACTGCGTGCGAACCCCTCGCGGATCGCTACGGCACGTTCAGATGTCAGAATTTTACCCAAATTTGTCTCGAAGAGGTTACCCAGTTCCATTACCCCATCACCGTCCAGACAGCACGGTACCACCCGCCCGTCCGAAAGGACGGCGATTTGCTTACTCAACCCTTGGCAGTATCCATTTCCGACAACGGCATTATGCAGATTCGGCCACTCAAAATAGCGATCGAAATGGAGCAATATTTTGGACGCTAAACGGATCGATTGCCGCTCTCCGCTGATCTGTGAAGAAATCACTCCTTTTTCAAGAGAAAAGTGCTTCTCCAAAAGTTCAAAAAGCCGCTCGTTAAAATGGCTTTCGCTATAAATCTCATCCAAATTCCAAAGACGAAGATTGATAAAAAAATCATTTGAACCCGAAAGCTTTTCGTCACACAAGGCCAATATAGGTTCCATATATGCCTCAAAAGTTCGAGAGACGCTATTTTTATTAAAGCTGTTAAGCGAGATATTGATCTGGCGAAGTGTGGGATGAAAAAGTGCTTCACGGCGTAAGTCATCGAGATAAAATCCGCTGGTCGTGATCATCACTTTTAACCCTGCATCGTATGCTATATCGAGATACTCTTTCACATTGCTCAATACCATAGGATCACCCATCACATGCAAAGCAATCTCATCGGTATAGCTTCGAAGCTGTTCCGTGATCGATTTAAAAAACGAAAGAGCCATTGTAGTGGTCGGTTGATTTTTCGGGGGACAAAAGCTGCACGACAAACCGCATATATTGGTTATTTCAACATAGGCACGGCTGAATTTCATTATAATCCTTTTATGCAAACCTTAGACACTATTAACCAAACACTCAACTCTAACGATGCGGTGATGCTCTATTTTAGCGCACCGACCTGTAACGTCTGTCATGCACTAAAACCTAAACTGACCGAAGCTATTATGGATAACTTCCCGACTTTTATCATAGAGAGTATCGATATTTCGCAAACGCCCGAAATTGCTTCACATTTTAGTGTTTTTGCTATTCCGACGGTACTTGTCTTTTTTGAAGGGCGAGAATTTTTGCGTAAAAGCCGGCACATGAGTGTCGGCGAGGTCGTTGATACGATTAAACGGCCGTACAGCTTTATGGTAGAAAGCTGACAATCCCTGCCGTTACGGCGACGTTGAGCGACTCGACGCCCCGATACATCGGAATACTGACGCTATGGGTTGATGCACGCATTACACTATCACTCACCCCTTCGGATTCATTCCCCAGTACAAAAACGGCACGCGGAGGAATTTTCAGCGAATGAATATCCGCAGTTGCATGCGATGAGAGGGTAATAATCGCCGTATCTTTCAGCCCTAAAATATCCGATAAATCCTCACAATAATAGATCGGGATTTTAAAGAGTGTCCCCGCAGACGCTTTCATTACCAGCGGAGAGAGCTTGGTACTGTTTCGTCGAGGCAGAACGATACCGTCGATCTTGCTCGCCGCGGCTGAGCGGACGATCATCCCCAGATTTTGGGGATTGTTGATCCCATCCAGTGCTAAAAGACGAAAAGAAGCCGGCAGATCTGTTTCAATTTTAGAGGCACTACGGTAATTTTGGCTAACGACGTCAATCGCAACCCCCTGATCTTGTGCACTGTTTTTAGAGATACGTGACAATGCCTCTTTGGTATGGTATTTGATCTCCACACCCCGCATTTCGGCGAGAGCCATGATCTCTTCGATCGTCTCGTCACTGCGGTTGCTTTTGGAAAGATGCAGTCTATGAATCTGAACCGTATCGTCTCGCAGCACTTCCACGGCGACATTACGGCCATATAGAGTAATCAACGAATCAAAAAAACGCTTTTTCTCTAAATACTCTGCAGAATCGTTCATTAGACTTTCGCCGCAACGGCGTCTGCACTAAATCCGAATTTCTCAAACAATTTATCGGCCGGCGCACTCGCACCGAATCCCTCCATCGCCACAACCGTATCGGCGAAACGATACCATTCAAGCCCTCGAGCCGCTTCGATGGCTACTTTTTTGGTTCCCGGTTTGATAATTGTATCGATATAGCTTTGGGATTGTTCCAACAACAAATCGAAACACGGTACACTCACAACGTTTGCCGAAATACCGCGTGATGCGAGAAGTTCCGCACTCTCGATCGCCAAGCCAACCTCAGAACCCGACGCCATTAATGTCACCGTCGCGTCAGCGCGTTCTACAAGAAGATAACCCCCGTTTTCGACATCCCCGCGAACTGCGGACGGCAGAATCGGAAGATTTTGACGAGAACAGACAAACGCGGACGGAGAGTGTTTCATCGAAAGGGCTTTTTGCCAACATTTGACGTTTTCAGCTCCGTCCGCCGGGCGATAAACATAAAAATTCGGCAACGCTCTAAATTGGCTCAGATGTTCGATCGGCTGATGCGTCGGACCGTCTTCTCCGACACCGATACTGTCATGCGTCCAAATAAAGAAATGTTGGATTCCGCTGAGTGCAGCAATACGGGCTGAAGGTTTTAGATAATCGCTAAATACGAAAAAGGTCGCACTAAACGGTAAAATCGGACCGTACAACGCCATCGCATTCGTAATCGATGCCATTGCGTGTTCGCGGATACCGAAATGGATATTTTTCCCGTTCGGGAAATCGCCCATATTTGTTAGCTCGGTTTTATTGGACGGCCCGAGGTCGGCAGAGCCTCCCAAAAACCCCGGAATTGCTTTGGCAATCGCATTTAGAATTTTACCGTTCGTATTACGTGTCGCGTCCGCTTTTTCAAAAATCGGCCATTCTATACGGCTGAAATCCGGATTTAGCAATTGGGCATACGCCTCATTTTGTTCCGAAAGAGGAAGTTCTTGCAACCGATGGTTCCATTCGCGTTCTGCCAAATCTCCCTTTTCAATCGCACAGCGGAAACGCTCCAATACGTCCGCATCCACGGCAAACGTTGACTCCGGATCGAACCCCGCTGCGATTTTGGCTGCTTTGATCACATCATGCCCCAGAGGTGCACCGTGCGCATGGTGAGACCCCTCCATTTTGCCGCCCCCTTTGGCGATCACGGTATTGGCGATAATAAGAACCGGGCGTTTGATCGTTTTTGCCTGTGTCAAAGCACCGTCAATTTCGTCAAAATTATGTCCGTCTATCTCCAAAACAGCCCAGTTTTGGGATTCGAAACGCTCACGAATATTTTCGCTGAGGCTAAGTTCCGTCGAACCTTCGATCGTGATACGGTTTGAATCATAGATCACGACCAGATTGTCTAGCTCCATGTGACCTGCAATCGAACATGCTTCATAGCTGATCCCCTCTTCCAAATCGCCATCACCGCATAAACAATATACGTTGTGATCGATCATCGCCGCCGTTTCTGAATTGACTTTATTCCCTACATACGTAGAAGCCATCGCAAAACCGACCGCATTGGCGATACCCTGGCCCAAAGGTCCTGTCGTTATTTCGATCCCGGCAGTATGTCCGTACTCAGGATGCCCGGGAGTTTTGGAATCAAGTTGACGGAAATTTTTAAGGTCAGCAATCTCCAATCCATACCCCCACAGATAGTAGAGCGAATAGATCAATCCCGTTCCGTGTCCGCCTGAAAATACCAAACGGTCGCGATTGAGCCATTTCGGATTTTTCGGATTGTGGCTCATATGTTCTGAGAGAACAACTGCGATATCCGCCAAGCCCATCGGTGCCCCCGGGTGACCCGAATTAGCTTGTTGAACCATATCGGCCGCTAAAAAGCGAATCGTGTCTGCCATTTTTTGGCGCATTGCATTACTCATTGTTTAATCCTTGTGTCGGTTAATGTAGTGGTTAAGTGTTGGTGACAATTCACGCTGCAAATTCTCATCAAAACTCGTCATTTGTCGGATAATTTTATCCGCTAAAGTATTCGCCTCTTTCATTGCTTTTTCAAAGCCAAGCAGTGTCACAAAACTATTTTTCGCCTGATCGTTGTTAGTCGTTTTACCTGCTTGTTCATCATTTTGGGTAACATCTAAAATATCATCTTGAATTTGAAACAATAGCCCCAAATCAATTCCAAAGTCATACAATTGTTGAGCAATATCATCGCGCCCGACAATCAGTGCACCCATTTGAAGCGATGCCGCAATCAGTTTGCCCGTTTTATGGATATGAAGCATCTTGACCTGATCCAATTCCAGCCGCTGATTTTCAAACTGGCAATCGATGGCTTGCCCTAGAACCATTCCGTTTACTCCGCCATTATGCGCCAACGAACGGACAAGTTTGACAATCACCCGATCTGCCAACGGAGCATTAGACAAAATTTCAAACGCATACGTGTTCAAAGCGTCCCCTGCCAAAATCGCACTAACTTCATCATAGGTTTTATGCAATGTCGGAATGCCGCGGCGCAAATCAGCATTGTCCATTGCCGGTAAATCATCATGGATCAGGGAATATGTATGAAGGACTTCTATCGCCAATGCGACATGATAAGCACTTTGAATCAAAAGGGGATTGTATGCGCGGACCACGCCTAAAAGAAGTGCCGGACGAAACCGTTTTCCGCCACCGGTCAACATTTGGCGTAACGATAATTCATAATGGGGGTGAAAACTCGTAACTACGGGAAGGTGTGCCCCTAAAAACGCTTCGAATTGCTCCATTATGATCCCACTATTTTTTTTGAAATAGTACCACGCCGGAGCTTATATCTTCTCGATTACTTCCGTAATTGCATTCTCATCGTCGACCAAAACAACCGTCGGTTTGTAATTCTCTAATTCTGCATCATTATACGTTGCGTAGGCAACAATAATAATCTTATCCCCTTTATGCACTTTACGGGCTGCCGCACCGTTAAGACAAATATCACGCTGTCCGCGTTCGCCGAGGATAATGTAGGTTGAAAAGCGCTCACCGTTATTGATATTCAATATTTCGACTTTTTGCCCGACACGCATCTTCGACGCTTCAAGAAGCTCTTCGTCGATGGTGATTGAACCGACGTAATTTAAATTAGCGTCGGTTACGGTTGCACGGTGAATTTTACTGTAGAGCATTTCGATCAACATCGATTAGCGTCCCATCTGCTTCATCATGGCTTCAGGTGAAATCGGAGCGTCCCACAATTCCTCTGGAATCACATACTCTTGTACCACTTCTCCACCGATGATGTGACGGTCGATGATCTCGTTGATTTTTTCTTTTGTAAGACCGCAGTACATAACATGTCCCGGTTCTACCAACATAATCGGACCGACATTACAGCGGTTCATGCACGATGTACGAATCGGCTGAACGGTTGCGATCAACCCTTTTTGCATCAATGTTTGTGCCAAATGCTGAAAAATATCCTGTGTATGCGGATTGACGCAACTCGGTTTCGGCATACCCGGAGGAGAGCTCTGCTCACACTTGAAAATATAAAACGCAGGTTGTGGGATACCCATCTAACGCTCCTTATAGGTTTGGTGACATGATGCACCGGAAATAGTAACGGCATTATAGCCAAAATATACGAGTGCATATTAAGCTCCAGTAAGCAATCACATTGCTTAAGGGAAGCTTTAGCACTTATAAAAGCTCGGAGAGTATCTCTTTGGCGACGACACGATCGTCAAACGGAAGATGCTGATCGTAAATGATTTGGGACGTTTCATCCCCTTTACCCAGAATCAATACCACTTCATCTCCGCTGCGATCTTTCAATGCCTGAGCAATCGCGTTGCGTCGGTTGACGTCGACATAGACATTGCTGCGATCATCAATTCCGGTCAGGATATCTTCGATAATCACATCGGGATCTTCGAAACGGGGATTATCGCTCGTAACATACAATTTTTTAGCGTAATTGGAAGCAACCCGCCCCATCAATGGACGTTTCGTACGATCGCGATCCCCACCGGCACCGAAAACGACCAATACCTCTTTTTCTTTCAGGGCACCGAGTACCTGTTCCATGCCATCCGGTGTATGGGCAAAATCGACAATAACCAACGGATCGGTGCTCACCACTTCCATCCGACCACTAACACCGCCGAAGTTTTCGAGCACTTCTGCGATTTTTTCGATTGTCTCGCCGCTAACCAGATGCACCGCTGCCATGGCAGCGGTGATATTATAAAGATTAAAGAAACCGTGAAGAGACGATTCGAACGGAACCAGTTCTTCAAAATGTTTCAATACACCGCTTACGCCGTTGTTCAAAGAGTATGCCACTATCTTGTAGGTAGCCGGGTTTTCGACTCCGTACGTATAGGCGTTTTTGATATTAAACTCCGCCTTCGCTTCATCGCGATTAATCAGTTTTTTCGTCTCGTCTTGAAAAAACTGATTTTTGATACGGGTATACTCTTCCAAACTTGAATGGTAGTCCAAATGATCTTGGGTAATGTTAGTCAATATTTTAAGGCCGAATTGTATCCCTGCTATCCGCTCTTGCTCTATCGCATGCGAGCTCACTTCCATAATGAAATACTCGCATCCTGCCGCTATCGCCTGTGCCATATGACGGTAAGTATTCAGAACGCTCGGTGTTGTTAGCGTCTTCCCTTCCACGGGTGCGTCATTCATAAAAAATCCGCGCGTACCCTGCATCGCCGCTTTGTGTCCCAAATCCAACAACAAAGAATAGATCGCACTTGCAGTTGTCGTTTTGCCGTTTGTACCCGTTATCCCGATGACACAGATACGATCCAATCCGAACAGTTCCCAGCATTCTTGCGGTGTTATAATTGAATGTATCCCTTTTTCAAGAGCATCCTCTTTATATTTTTCATTTTGTTTTGTCAGCAAAAATGCACATTCGGATGAACATTCGTTAGAGTTCTCGCTTACATAGCGAAAAGTTTGCCCGGGAACTTCAATTTTCAATCTTATTCCCTTTAGCTAAACGACGCAATAGATTACGTAACTGACGGTCATTCGGGTAAACACCCAATGCGCTTTCCAGATAGCTGAGCGCCATCTCTTTGTATCCATGATGAATCAGATTATCCAAGAAGTCGACAAAATCTTCTTTTTCGGTAATAATGACACGGGTTGAGAACATAATGTTTTCAAAAATACGGTTAAAATCGTTGTCATCTTTTACAAGCTCTTTGAACTCGTTGTACATAATCCCGTCTTCATAAGCCAGCCGCTGCTGTATCGTCTCATTGAACAGGCCTGAAAGCTGATCAAGCGTCCCGTCCATCGTTTCCAATATTTCCGAGATGATAATATCTGCCTGTTCGGCATCTTCGCTTTTTAAAATGGTGTAATAGTCAAACAATGCTTCTCCGCCGCTTTCGCCGCCCATTGCCATATCAGACAAAATAGCGCCGTTATAGGCCTCTTTTGACTCCGGATAATCTTTTAAGGCCAATGAATAATCACGTAATGCCTCGTTGTATTTCCCAGCTAAAAAATAGTCATTTGCTTGTTTGAGGGTTTTGGTTAAATTCGTTGTTTTCATGGATGCCCTCCTATATTTACTCTATATCGGCTCTTTTCTAAAATTATAATGCGTCTATCTGATGCTCCATCCCCTGCGGAACGTTAATAACGACAAGTTCGGGGTGAATATCCATACGAAGCTGGCGTTCAACCCCGTATTTTAACGTATTTCCGCTGCTTGAACATCCAATACATGCACCTTGTAATTGTACATATATTGTTCCATTCTTTACGGTCAAGAAGGCTATGTCACCTCCGTCTAATGCCAAAGAGGGGCGTATTTTATCAATGACGGTGCGGACCGGCTGCATTAATTCTTCATCGCTAAATGGAATCATCGTTATTATACCTTTGAAGCTCAAATAAGATCATAATAATATAAGAAAAGGGCTAAACATGGTCTAATGCAAAAAGGATAGTTTTCGAGTGAAGCTCGATTTAAGGGGGTTATGGGTCTATTGAACTCGTTAGACGAGTTCAACATATGCCATCGGTGTAGCATCACCGCGGCGGATACGAGTTTTTACGATACGGGTATAGCCGCCGTTACGCTCGTTGTATTTAGGGGCAACTTCATTGATCAATGTTTTCGTTGCTTCTTTATTTTGCAAAACAGCAAATACAGAACGGTGCGCATTCGCATCACCGGCACGTGCAGTTGTAATTAATTTTTCAGCGAATGAACGAAGCTCTTTCGCTTTCATCAACGTAGTTTCAATTTTACCGTGTTCAATCAACGCAATGCTTAGGTTTGTCAACAAAGCTTCACGATGTGCGCTTGTTCTTCCTAATTTGCGGTATCCGTGACGATGTCTCATGATACTTCCTCTTTATAATTAAGCTTATTCAGCTTCGATTTTCTTTTTGATCGCACTGATAAGATCATCAGCCAAATCTTGTCCTACGGAATAACCGTATTCTGTGATTTTTTCTAAAATCTCTTCAAACGATTTTTTGCCGAGGTTTTTAACCTCTTTCAAATCGTTTTGGCTCATCATAACGATTTCGCCGATATATTTGATATTTGATCGGTCCAAACAATTGAAGCTGCGTGCACTCAAACCAAGTTCTTCGATACGCGCACCAAGACGTTTTAGCTCAGGATGCTCGTCCCCGCGCTCAGCAGCAGCCGGAGCTTTGATGCTTACTTCGCTGTTGAAAACAGCCATTTGCGCATACATCACTTCCAATGCATTTTTAAATGCATCGACAGGTGAAATTTGCCCGTCCGTAGCGATATTGATCACTACTTTTTCAAAGTTTGGATTATCTTCTACCAATACGTTTTCGATTGCATATGTAGCACGACGTACCGGTGTGAAATAAGCATCCAACGCGATGTATCCTTCTCCAAGGACATCACGAACATCTTCGCTCGGCGCATAACCGATACCTTGATGGATTTTAACACTGAAGTTCAATGTCGCATCTTCATTCAAAGTTGCTAAAAATGCATTCGGCGTTACCACTTCCACATCGTCATTGTCCAGATCTTTACCGTGAATTTCGCAAGGGCCTGCAAAACTGTACGTGATCTCTTTCTCTTTAAGACCGTTTTTCAATTTAAAACGGATCCCTTTGAGGTTAATGATGAAATCCGAAATGTCTTCGAGCATACCGCGCACCGAGTCAAACTCATGCTTGGCACCTTCGATTTTGATACCGATCGGTGCGAATCCGACAGAACTGCTTAGCAAAAAGCGGCGGATCGGATGAGCAAGTGAAACCGCGAATCCGGTTTCAAACGGATACGCGATAATATTTGCTTCGTTCGCACTGATTTGTTCAACGACAAATTCTTTCGGAAGAAGCGGTGATGTTTTAATTTTTTTCATGCTGAACGCCCTTTCTTTAAATGATTATTTCGAGTAAAGCTCGACGATTAGACGTTCCTCAACAGGGATAACAATTTCTTCACGCTCAGGAAGACGTGTAAAAATACCGAACGCTTTATCTTGGTCGATGTCAACCCATGCAGCAAGACCGGTTTGGTTAGTCAATTCAATCGCACGAACGATTTGGTTGTTCTTTTTACTTTTCTCGTGGATTTCCACTTTTTGACCCGGTTTTACACGGTAAGATGGAATATCAACACGTTTGCCGTCAACCAAGATATGACCGTGGTTAACCAATTGGCGTGCAAAACGACGAGTTGTTGCAAATCCCATACGGTAAACGACATTGTCAAGACGTTGCTCAAGAAGCATTACCAAGTTTGTACCGGTGTTACCTGTACGGCGTTTTGCTTCAGCAAACAATGCGCGCATTTGTTTTTCACTCAAACCGTACATAAATTTCGCTTTTTGTTTTTCGCGAAGCTGTGTACCGTATTCAGAAATTTTAGTACGGCGTTGACCGTGTTGTCCAGGTCCGTACGGACGTTTGTCAAGGGCACTTTTACCTGCAAGACGACGTTCACCTTTTAAACCAAGGCTTACACCGAATCTTCTTTCGATTTTTTCTACGGGTCCTCTATATCTTGCCATTACAAACCTCCTTACACGCGTCGGCGCTTAGGCGCACGACATCCATTGTGTGGTAGCGGAGTAACGTCTTTCATGAAAGAAACACGAACGCCCTCGATAGCACCAACACTTTTAACTGCTGTTTCACGTCCAGAACCTGGACCTTGAACTTTAATTCCCACTTCTTTGATTCCGTGGACCATTGCTTTTTCCATTGCCGCTTCTACTGCTTGTTGCGCAGCAAACGGAGTCGATTTTTTAGAGCCTTTGAAACCAAGGGCACCAGCCGAACTCCATGCGATCATATTACCCATCTCATCCGTTACGGTTACAAGGGTATTATTGAAAGATGCCAAGATATGCACGATACCTTTTGCAATATTCTTTTTTACGATTTTTTTACGGGTTGCTTTTCTTTTTGCCATACTCTAATCCCTTACTTTGTGGCCGAGCCGACAGTTTTCTTTTTACCTTTGCGTGTACGTGCATTGGTTTTAGTTTTTTGACCACGGCATGGAAGACCTTTACGATGACGAAGACCACGGTAAGAACCGAGATCCATCAAAGCTTTAATATCCATTGCAACTTGTTTACGAAGGTCACCTTCAACAACGACATTTTGACGAATTTCTTTGGCAAGTGTTGCCGCATCATCTTCGCTTAGCTCGTATACACGTTTGTTGTAATCGAGTCCGGTCGCATCCAAAATTTTGCGTGAAGTATGTAAACCGATACCATAGATATAAGTTAATGCATACTCCAAACGTTTTTTCTTAGGTAAGTCCACACCAGCAATACGTGCCATGCTTATCCTTGTCTTTGTTTATGTTTTGGGGTTTTGCAGATTACGCGAACAATTCCCTTGCGTTTGATGATTTTGCAATCATCGCACATTTTCTTCACTGAAGAACGTACTTTCATCGGTAGGCTCCGTTGATTTAAGTCACTCGCTTCTCGTAGGTTGACCGCAGTCTAACCAATACTTGTAACTACGCTGAACGCAGTTATAAACATTCAATTCTATTTGTCCGAGAGGGCAAAGTGGACGCGTATAATACATCACACAAGGTTAAACTTTTATTAAGTATAAAGGAGGAAGGGGGAAAGAACCCCATAGATCATACGATGCGTATCATATACGGCAACTCTAA
>NZ_CALDDG010000007.1 GCF_937936435.1 uncultured Sulfuricurvum sp.
TCATTGACATTGTTGAAAAACTGATCCATGCGTTTAAAGAACCTTTTATCATCGACGGCCGAACGCTGCACACGACTCTTAGTATCGGAATCGCCGTCTATCCGCATGACGGTACCGATGCCGAAACGTTATTACAGCATGCCGATACCGCCATGTATAAAGCGAAATCGGACGGTAGAAACACGTTTTGTTTTTACGCCGATGAAATGGGAGAGAAGGCTTTTGAACGGATCGTTTTAGAAAATGCTCTCCGGATCGCGATTAAAGAGAACCAGTTTGAAGTCTATTACCAACCCCAAATCGATCTTACGAATTACGAATTGATCGGGATGGAGGCTCTGGTACGGTGGAATCATCCTACGTGGGGCGTTGTCTCTCCTGCGACTTTTATCCCCTTATGCGAAGAGACGGGACTCATTCAAGAAATCGATTTCTTTGTCCTTGAAACCGTTGTTCAGCAGCAAATGCTCTGGCAACAACAAGGGATAAAAATCGTCAAAACGGCAGTAAACATCTCGGCAAAAACCCTCTCGAGCCGCCTCGTCGCCAAAGAGGTAGCGGCCATTATGAAATTTTACCGCTGCGATCCGAGGTTCATCGCCATCGAAATCACCGAATCGCATATTATGAAAAATCCGGAAGAGGCAACGACCATATTGCAAGAATTTAAGAGTTACGGATTGGAAATATCGGTCGATGATTTCGGTACGGGATATTCATCGCTCTCGTATCTCAAACGTCTCCCTATCGATAAGCTCAAAATCGATCAAAGTTTTATCCAAAACATCCCTTTTGACGAAGAAGACGCGACCATAGCCAAAACCATCATAGGATTGACCCACAACTTGAAACTCGATGTTATCGCCGAAGGGGTGGAAACGATCGAGCATGAAAACTTTTTGCTCGAAAACGGCTGTACGTTGGCACAAGGATATCTTTATGCCAAACCTCTAAATACCTCGGCGATTACCGTACACTTATCTGATCCTTTCGCTTTTGCCGCGAGAATTTAACCTTTAATATGCTAAGATTGCCCTATATTTTATGGAAATAATGAGGTTCTCCCGATGAATTTATCGACTATCAAAGGGAAACTGATGGCTATGACGGTACTCAGTTTCATCACATTCGCCGTATTAGGATACCTGTCATATTCCAACAATGCCGATGCTAAAAAAACGGCTGAAAGACTGGTACTGATCGCCGATATCAGAGCCAATACCAACGGGGCATTGATGGAAATCCGCGGTTTCCAAATCCATTTTGAACAAAACAATCTCGACCGTTATCATGAGCGGGTTCAAAAACTCGGCGAAGCGCTCGATAAACTCTCCACCATGACCCGTTCAAAAGAGAACAAAGATCGCCTGTCGAAATTAAAAGCCGACTTGCAAGAGTGGGATAACGTAAATGCACCGCGAATCGAAATAATTGCCAAATATAAAAATGCCATATATTCAGACTCGTTTCGGGAGTCTCCGGAAGGTAAAAAGCTTGAATCAATCGCCGATGAAGCCGGTAAGCGTCACGCAGTATTCAATGATGACGTTCTTTCTCTCGTAAAATCGATGAAAGAAAAAAATCTCGCTACTCTTGATTCCAATGCTCTGACTATCGAGCTGTTAATCCTCGCAAGTATCATCTTTATGATCGTCGTTTTTTATACGATCTCCCGAAATATCGTCGGCTCTATCAGCCGACTTGAACAATCGATCGACATCATCGTCAAAAATCGCGATTTTGCCCACAATGCGATCATCGATGGCAAAGACGAATTAGCCCAAATGAGTCACAAGCTAAACGAACTCGTTACGGTTTTGCGCCAAGCGTTTCAGGGTATCCGCTCGGCGTCGAGTGAAAATCTTTCCGTTTCCGCCGAACTCTCCGCTACAACCCTCTCGATCGGAAAGGCCGCTGAAGAGGAGGCTAAAATCGTTATGCAGACGACCTCTGAGTCCGATACGATGAAAGAAGCGATGAAAGCATCCGCCAAGGAAGCTGAAAGCGTCAAAAATAAAGCCATTGACGCAAGAGGAACGTTGCAGGAAGCGCAATCGGCACTCCATAATACGATCGATCAGCTTTCGCTTACCGTCCAAATGGAAGGGGAAATCAACGATCGTCTTAATTCCCTCTCACAAGAAGCATCCCAGGTCAAACAAGTCCTGACCGTCATTGCCGACATCGCCGATCAAACCAATCTGTTAGCCCTTAATGCAGCCATCGAAGCGGCCCGTGCCGGAGAACACGGACGGGGGTTTGCCGTCGTAGCCGACGAAGTACGCAAACTGGCCGAACGGACCCAAAAAAGCCTGGTCGAAACGAATGCAACCGTAAACGTCATTGTCCAATCTATCAACGATATTACCGATCAAATGAATCACAACGCCAAACGGATAGAACAACTGGCCGAAGCTTCCGCAGAAGTCAATGATCATACCGAAGTTGCCGTCGAAGCATTGGCCGATACCGTTACCGCTATCGAAAAGCTCTCCAACGATACGCAAGCCAACGCCTTGACAACAGAGTCGATTATTAAAAAGATTGAAAATATTAACGAACTTTCAACGTCAAATGCCCGCAGCGTCGAAGAAATCGCCGCCGCGGCAGAGCATCTGCATCAGATGACGGAGCAGCTCACGGCTCAGATTTCAGTTTTTAAAACCTAAACGTGATAAATTATCCCCCGTTGGGAACGCAACGGGGTGAATAGTTCTCTTGCCCCGATGTGATCGTCGGCATGCCCGATAATCAAAAATCCTTTCAAATGTTCCCGAAACCGTTCTAAAAGTTCTTTGTTCTTTTCGGCATCGAAATAGATCATCATATTTCGGCTAAAGATGACGTCAAATATCCCCAGTTCTTTCCATAACGTATCTTGGAATACGTTACCGGTGACAAAACGTATTTTGATCTCAGGACACGGCACAACCTGATAACCGTTTTCCGTACTCTTGAAATAACGTTCCAAGACTGTTTTATCGACTGCATGAACCGAACGGCCCGAGTAAATCCCTTTTCGGGCTTTTTCGATCATCTCTTCGGAGATATCGATCCCGATAATTTCTACCGGTCTTTTACCTATTCGGGAAAGTGTGCAAATGCGCAATGCCAAAGTATAAACCTCTTCTCCGCTTGAGCACGGTGCCGAAAGGATACGTATAGGCATAGAAGACTCTTTGGTATCCAATTCCGGGAGAATCTCGTCGATCAGACGGTCAAAATGGTGTGACTCGCGTTCAAAATAGGTCTCGTTCGTCGTAATCAATTCGATCAATTCTTTAGGAATAGGTCGAGATTTATCCGGAACGGCACCGCCGTTTTCGAGATATCTGCCGATCCGGTCGCGATCGCTTTGCCGTGAGAGGACAATTCCGACTTCCCTCTGAATTTGCTCTAATATAGCTGTTATGAGTGCCTCGTTCATGATCTTCCAAATTCTAAAATGGTTTGGGCAATCTCATCGACGGGAAGAATGAGACAAGCCCCCCCTCTTTCGATAGCTCTGCCGGGCATGCCGAATACAGCCGAACTTTTTTCATCCTGACAGACGCTCAAGCCGCCTAAAGACTTGATTGCAACCATTCCGTTAGCCCCATCATCACCAATTCCGGTTAAGAGCACCGCAAGAATCGACGAAGGTTCGTATACTTTCGAGGCGCTCAGAAACATGACGTCGACACTCGGCATAAAATCGTTTCGAATAGCGGAAGAAGAATGGGCGACAACGGGAGAGCGGTCTTTGGAAAGGGAAAATTCCAGATGCGTTCCCCCCTTTGCCACAACAATCATCCCCGGTTCGAGAAGAAGTCCGTCATACGATTCCACGACTTTGCTCGAAGTACATGTTTGAAGTCGGGCGACAAATGAAAAGGTAAGTTCGGGAGGGAAATGCTGTACGATACATATCGGATGAAGAAGAGGTTCCGGCAATGCACAGATCAGTTTCTCGATGACTCCAGGCCCGCCGGTCGAAGCGCCGATAAGGATAATTTTATGATGATGCGCCGCTCTCATGCAACCTATCTTGTGAAAATCATTGTGCGATATTCCACTGTAATCTTTTTAGGAGTGTATCATAGACTTTCTGTATTTCTTCCTCTTCGGGATCACCTCGAAAGTCACATTGCGATCGCCCGATCATTTTGTCCCGTTTTTTTGCGGTTACCCGGATATATCCGTCGATCCCTGTTCCGAAAGAGCGGCTTTGAGGATTCGTACAATGCGCATAATGAACATCGATCTCTATCCGTGTCTCGGCATTCTCGCTTTGTTTGATTGTCGAACGAACCTTGCCGCTCAAATCGTCGATACGGATCGATGCCGGAGGATGAGCAACAAAAGCGGGATCGTCGATTTGGGTATAAATCTCGGGTTCGAAACATCCGGAAAACAACCATAACATTCCCCCAAAGAGGGAGAGTTTACCCGTTTTCAGGCGTGTGAACGATGATGATGTACTCCGGTGGAACAGCAGTTTTGTACGTGAGTGTGGGGATGAGATTCCTCCTCCCCTAATAAATCACGATAGGTTTCCGCCGTCACCTCTTTGAGTTTTCCGTCCTGAAACATCCGAATCGCTTCTGAAACCGTGATTCTTCCCTCTCCGGCGAAATAGACTTTGATCCCGTAACTTTTCAAAAGAGTAAAGGGATTTAATCCTAAATGGGACGTAATCAATACATCAACGTTCTTCGCAATCAGTGTACGGGCGACATCACGCCCTCCGTTTTGTTCCATCCGTTCGATGGATACTCCCGTCTCCTCATTCGTAAAAGCAAAATATTTGGCATTTCCGAATAATGGGGCCAACGGAGCGTCGTCATGATCATTTTTTACAGGCATAGCCACTATCATAATTGATCCTTTTTGAAATTATCTGGTTTAATTATAATACTATTGACGATTAAAGTCAAGTAAATTATATATTTTAAACGTCAATATTTTTTAACGCGATCTATCCGAAGAGAACATACCGTTGTTGAAAAAGTGCGATTGGATGAAGTGTTTTTGTAGAAAGAGGAGTATTAAGAGGTGAATTCCACCTCTTGTAAGAAAGCTTATGCGCGCAGATTCATCTCGTGCTGTTCGAGTACCATACCGTCTAGCAATTCGAAAAGCGTCTTGCTCGCTTCTTCCATTTGCGTAAAATTTTTTAAGATTATCGGAACGATATCCTGACGGTTTTGGATCTTTTGGTCGACGAATTTCATATTTTCAATCGCAAGTTCATGTACGCTTTGATGATATCTGTCCAGAGCCTGAAACGCTTTGGTTTTTCCGAAGAACTCTGCGCCTCCCGACAAATACCATTTGCCGAAACGGCAATGTTTATGATCGGAGAATTCCTGCGTTTTGTCATCCTCCAAAATAGAAGAATAGGCTTCATGTTTAAATACGATATGGTCAATTTTCGCTAAACTCACAAATAACTGGTTTTGTATAAATAAAGAGTCTTTTGCCGTATTGTCCGCGTCTCGGTTAAACTGGCTGAGTGCTTCGGAGACTTTGGTCACTTTCGGAAGCGCCTCGTTAGAGATATCCGACATCTCTTTTGCGTGTGATGTAATCTCATCCGTTTCATCTAACAAAGAGCGGATCGTAAGTGCAATCTCTTGGGTAGCCTGCTGTGTCCGCTCGGCCAGTTTGCGTACTTCGTCGGCTACGACGGCGAATCCGCGCCCGTGTTCTCCGGCACGGGCCGCTTCGATGGCGGCATTAAGAGCCAGCAGATTGGTTTGGTTCGCAATCTCTTTGATCAAATCGGCAATGGTAGATATCTCCTGTGTTTTGGAGCCCAGTATCTCGATCCCGCTGTACGTTTGAACGACCCGTTCATTCAACGTATAAAAGTTTTGAAGCAAATGTTCTACAGAGTGCAGGCTGTATTGCGCATTTTCGGAGGTGATTTTAGCGCGGGAAGTGATCTCTTCCATAATTTTATTGCTCTTGGTAATATCACCGCGCAACGTATTTAATCCGCCGTTCGGCCCCCCTCCGATCTCTCTGAAGCTGTCGCTGTAATGGCGTCGCGCAAACAGAGTCTGCTGTGCTTTGATCCCTGCACTGGAGGCATTGATCGGATCGACCGATAATTGGAACAGCCCTTTGAAGCCATCAGGATGCATAATATGGTTCTCTTCCCCTTTTTCGGCCAGTTGTATCGCCAGTATGCTCTCGCGCATGTAAGCTTCGACCTGATCGAGCAGATTATTGAAATTCCAGGCCAACCGTTCATACGGAGAATCGGAACTGATCGCAGTGATTCGCCCTTCCAATTTTCCTTCGGAAGCAGCCGATAAAACGGACTCTATCCTCTCTAGGATCGGATCTTTAGAGACGGATGAAAACGACATAAAAGCGATTGCGATGACCGCTGCCCCTAAAACTGCAGGAATCAGGACATTCGAAGCAAAGCAAAAATAGAAGATCGTAGCACCCCACACCCCTGATGATACGAGGAAAGGCTTATTTTTGAAGGCCAAGGACAAATTGGTCATAGGTCATTCCCTGTTGTTGAAGTAGTGTTAATAAATACGTTTCGGAAGCATTCATTCCCCCTTTTGCTTCCGCTTCGAGCAAATCGCGGTAAAGAGGTTCTATGACAGAAATAGCTTTAGCTGAAGGTGCCCGTCGTACCGAATAATAACCGATTGTTTCTCCTGATGGATCAAAGGAGGGGGTAACGTACGCAAAAACCCAGTAATGGTCTCCCTGCTTGGTCTTATTTTTGACATAGGCATAAATCCCTCCCCGCTCGCGAATCCGTTCCCATAACAATTTGAAAACGACTTTCGGCATATCCGCATGACGAAGAATACTATGAGGAGTTTGTAACAACTCTTTTTCGGAATATCCGGACATTTGGATAAACGTTTCGTTGCCGTAGGTGATCAACCCGTCCAGATCGGTTTTAGAGACGATAAACGCTCCGGGCTTCATCTGTATTTCCATGAAAAACTCGCATAGTTAAATTAAACAAAACAAGAATATCATATTACTTAGTTCATTTTAATGGAAACCAACAATGAAATACGGTTTTAATTGCCTTCTTTTTAACCACTAAACGCGATTAGATGGAGGGAATCGGTTCTTTGCAGACCTTATTTCTGCCGCTATTTTTTGCCTCGTAGAGCGCTTCATCGATCCGGGCTATATTTTCATGAACCGTCCGCATTCGGATCAGTTCTCCGACACCTATGCTCACCGTTACGGGGCGGTCAATCCCGAATGGAAACGTTTCGACCGATTGACGAAGATTCTCCGCCGCACTGTAGGATTGTTCGAGTGAGGTATTCGGAAGGATAACGATAAATTCTTCTCCGCCCCATCGACCGATCGTATCGGTTTGGCGCAATGTATTTTTAAACACCTCGGCCAAAAGCTGCAAAATACGGTCTCCTTCCTGATGTCCCAACGTATCGTTTACCGTTTTAAAATAATCGATATCCAGAATCATCACACCGCATTTATATTCACGGTAACGATCGACTTTTCGCTGTTCTTCCATCAGTTTTTCGTCCGTTTTTTGCCGATTGTACAAACCTGTGAGTTTATCGATGATGGAGAGTTTGATCAGTTTCGCGTTATAACGCTTGAGTTCGTAATAGCGCATGAAGAAAACCAATCCGACGATGGATAAGAGGGCGAACGCTTTCCACAGTTTACTCTGATCGATCCACGGCACCTGTTCGACCGTAGCCGTCCATCGATTGTATATCTCCTGCATCGTGGGCTCATCCAATCCTGCTACCAGTTTCTCGAAAATACCGTGCAATATCGGCTCGTCGTTACGGGTACCGACACCCAGCAATACTTTATCTTCCAATCGCGAGGAGACTTTGAGCGTCCCCGTATACTCTTTTTGGATGTAGGTTGAAACTACGACGAGGTTATCGATATAGCCGTACAGCGATCCGTTTTCCACCTCTTTCAAGCCGTCTTTGATCGAGTCTACTTCGACGATATCCATCTGCGGAAACTGCTCTTTCAATTTTTCGGTAATAGCATACCCTTTGACCGAACCGATCTTTTTACCGATCAGGGTCGTAATATTTTCCGTAAAGGGTTTATCCATCGATGTCGCCATGACGATCGGCAAAGTAATATAGGCGGATGTGAAATCCATATATTTTTGTCGCTGAGGCGTTGCCGAAGCGAGAGAGAGGATATCGCATTTGCGTTCTTGTGCATAATGGAGCGATTCATCCCAAGAACGTGTCGGAACCAGTTGAATCGCAATACCGAGCTTTTGTTCAAAATTTTTCATCACATCGGCGGCAATACCGATATGTTTCCCATCTTCAATCCGTTCAAAAGGGTACCATTCCGGATCGATGCACATCGATATTTTTTTCTTACGGAGCAGATACTCTTTTTCAGCCGTCGACAACGCAACACCGCCGTTAGCATTTCCGATCACCTCTTTAAACATAAAACGGCCTAATTTTTGTTCCTCAACCAATGCACCCGCCTGCATCAGCTGTTTAAACGATCGGATGCTCAGTTCTTCATTCACCTGCCCTATCGGGAAAAAATCGCGCATCATCAGTTTGCGTGTGATTTTAGCCTCGTATTTTAATTTCGACCGTGTTTTTCCGACATGGTATTTATGAATCAACAGATCGATGATTTCATCTTCGTGATCGAGCGCATAGGCCCATCCCCGATTGGTCGCATCGATAAACTTCTGGGTTCTCTCCGTATGATAGAGAGCCTCTTTTTGGGATGTGAAGAGATTGACCGCACTCATCACAAAACCGTATTGTCCCGGATCGATAATGGTATAGGGGATACCGAGACGGTCGAGGTCATAGAGCTGATTCGAGCTGAAAGCGCTCATTACGTCCACTTTTTTCTCGATAAATGCGTCGATATTAAACGTGTGGGGGATAAAGTGAGAGTTTTTAGGTGTGATATTGAAATGGGCAAGCAGAAGCGCTAAAGAGCTATATTTAAGTTCATCCGTTGTCCCCATAATCGTTTTTCCTACCATATCGGCAGGAGTTTCAATCCCTTTTTGGGCGACGAATACGAGAGGCGAGTGTTGAAAATAGGTGGCGAGCAGAACGATCGGCTTAACCCGACCGTTTTCGACGACGATACTGGAATTATAGACTCCGTACGTCGCTTTTTGAGTTAGAACGTCCGAGACGATATCCGTCCCTTCTTCGTATTCGCGCAGTTCGACATCCAGTCCGGCATCACGATAATATCCGTGCTCTTGTGCGGCAATGAAACCCGCAAATTCAAACTGATATTTCCAGTCCAGCTGAACCGAAACCTTTTGAAGAGAATTTGCCTGCAGCAAAAGGGCTGAAACAATCACGAAAAGAAAAAAACGTACCATATCCGCAAATCCCTAATCTCTTCTATCGGAAGATTGAACGATTGTACAATAATTTTTTGAAATATTTCTCAAAAATAAACAAAAATTAAGAGTTATCACTATGAGATTTTCCCGATAAATCTTTTAGCGTCTTTTGGAACCGGTATTAGCACCTCTTTTGTCATGTTTCTGTACAGGCTTGTTTTCCCTGTCGCTTCGATTGCGGTTTTGTTGTCCTGCGCTGTTTCCGCCTCGGCCCCGTTGGATCGGCTCGGCTTTGATCGAAGGGTCGGGCTCAAATCCTTCGATGATATGCCGATCGAGTTTCTTATTGATCAGTTTTTCAATCCCTTTGAGATACTCCGCTTCATCCACGCACACGAGCGACAAAGCTTCCCCTTCGCAGCCGGCACGCCCCGTCCGTCCGATACGGTGAACATAATCCTCCGCGATGTTGGGAAGTTCGAAATTGACGACATGCGGCAATGCATCGATATCGATCCCGCGGGCGGCAATGTCGGTTGCGACCAAAACTCTTACGGTACTTCGTTTAAAATCATCGAGAGCTTTGGTTCGGGCACTTTGACTTTTGTTTCCGTGGATCGCCGCGGCGCTGACACCGATTTTCTGTAGATACTCGCTGAGTTTGTTGGCTCCGTGTTTGGTTCGGGTAAAAACAAGTACCTGTTCCCATTTTTTCTCCGTTATCAGTTTCCCCAACAAAGCGCTTTTACGTTTGCAATCGACAAGAATTACACTTTGCGCTACCAACTCGCTGGAAGTATTGCGACGTGCCACTTCCACCTCGGCAGGATTGCGCAGCAGAGTATTGGCAAGGGTTTTGATCTCGTCAGAATAAGTCGCTGAGAAAAGAAGATTCTGACGCTGTTTCGGCAGTATCGTAATGACACGGCGGATATCGCGGATAAATCCCATATCGAGCATCCGGTCGGCTTCGTCCAGAACAAAAATCTCGACACCGCTCAAATCGACTGTCCCCTGTGATATATGATCGAGCAGACGCCCCGGTGTCGCGATGAGGATGTCGATCCCGTTTCGAAGCATCGTTATTTGCGGATTAATTCCCACTCCGCCGAAAACAACGGCGCTTTTTAGCGGAAGATATTTACCGTACAGTTTGACACTTTCGGCAACCTGTGCGGCCAACTCACGCGTCGGTGTCAAAATCAGAGCACGGATTTTTCGATGCGGTTTCGGACTCTTCTTTTCACTCAGAAGCTGCAGCAGCGGTAAAGTAAATCCCGCCGTTTTTCCGGTACCGGTCTGGGCGCCTGCGAGCATGTCACGCCCTTCGAGAATAAACGGTATGGCTTGAGCCTGTACGGGGGTCGGAATCGTATACCCCTGATCGTCGATGGCCCGCAGCAACGGGGCGGATAGATGTAAATCGGTAAATGTCATAATGAGCTGTCCTTTGGTGGTCAGGCCCAACAAAAGTCGTAACTCAGGACGGTTTCAGGCGAGGAGAAAACGGAGTGAAGTATGCATTTAAGAGCATGTTCGTAGCAACACCAACCGTAGGTGCAGTTAATCAGTCCATTCTAGCATATCTCTGCTGGAAACTTCCTATTGTTCCACCCGATTACGCCCTTTTGATTTGGCACGGTAGAGCAACTCGTCCACACGCTGAAGCAATCCCTCCGGAGATTCATTTTCATGCAAGGTGGCTACTCCGAACGAACAGGTCAATCGCCCTACATTCTCGAAGTTTTCCAATTCAATGGCAATACGCAAGGTTTTCGCGATCATGCAACTCTCATCCAATGGAGTGTCCGGCAGAAGAATAATAAACTCTTCACCGCCCCATCGGGCAAAAATATCGCTTTTTCTAAGCCGTCTTTTTACCAAAGCGGCGATATCTTTTAATACCTCATCGCCTATCAAATGACCGTATTCGTCATTAACCCGTTTAAAATGATCGATGTCGAAGAAGATGACTCCCAAAGGTCTTTGTTCTCTCACCGCGACATTGATTGCATGTTTGTACACCATCGTAAAATGGAGGCGGTTAGCGATCCCCGTCAGCGGATCGTTCATCGAGATCGACTGCATGGACGAAATATCGGTAAAAATCACCACATACCGGCTCTCCTCTTTGTAGCGGATAAGGGAGAGTTTGACGTCGAAGATCGTCGTTTGGCTGTCGACTGTGATCTTCGCTTTATGATTTTGCATCGGATGATCGATGATGTGCTGGGTCCATCGTTTGTCGTTGCGCATCGGCATCAAATACTCTTCGGTATCCCCCTCCTCGAAATATTCGCATACGCAGGCATGTTTGCGTTTGAAATCGGCAACGTTCGCAAAGTTAAAATAGGCTAAAAATGTTTGATTCGCGGCAATCAGCTGTTCACCGTCGGTAACAATCACAGGTGAGGGGATCGCATCCAAAACGGTCTGGTTATACATCTCCTGAAAACTCATTTTGGTGGCAACGGCATCGTATACCCGATTAATAATCAGCGTCAATACGACAATCAGTGCAATCGTTATCCCCAGCGTCACAATCACCATTTGTCTTACATGTTCCCAGAAATCGGGAACTTCGCGAGTAAATATCACCCTGCCGACCGATCGGTTGAGATAATCCGTAACCGGTATCGTGATGACGGCAAACGAGTGTTCCGAAAATCGAATGATTGTATTCGCATCCTTTGCGGTGAGGTTTCCGCAGGCTTTAATCAAAGGACGGAGTTCTACGGGGAGATCGATTGCCGTATAATCGCCGATCTGAACATAGTGTTCGACATTGCTCAACTGTCCGATATGATTTTTATCGATCATAAAAAAAGAGCGGTATCCTGTATAGCGATACACTTTGTCGATCAAATACGGCGTCGCTATCCCAAACTCGACTGCCCCCAAATAATGCCCCTGATCTACAATGGGGACCAATATCCGAAACGCCAGCCCGCGGCGTCCCTCCTCAAATCCGTATACGATTCGATGATGCTTATGGATATCGGCAACCATGGAGCGCTGCTGTGCGATTGCATCGCCGAACACGTCAGGGCGGTGCATCCGCAGCAACGAAGTTCCGTCTGCATTATGAAACTGCATAACGATCAACGAAGGATTTTCCGTTTGAATCACTTTCCAACGGGGAAGAATCAGACGGTACAGAGTATCGCGGTCTTGTGCTTTGATCGCTTCCAACACATAGGGGGTCTGAATGTTGGAATGGGCTCGGGCCGTATAAAAGTGGACGAGTTCGCGAACCGTCTCCGCATAATAGTGGTTGATACTCGTATACGCTTCGGCAGTCCGCAGATCGTTTTGCTGTTTTTCATGATAGACACTATATAGGGTCACGACCGCAGCGACACCTATGATGACGGCGCTCAACGTCAAAAGTATTTTAATTTTCAAACGGATCATTTAGACTTCTTTTTTTGCCGACATCGTCATCACATAGGTTTCAAACTCTTCTATCGGCAGCGGGCGACTAAACCAGTATCCCTGAAAAGCATAACATCCCATTCCCGCAAGAGCGTTACGCTGCTCCGCACTTTCAACCCCTTCGGCAATAACCCGAAGTCCCATACTTTCGGCCAATGCGATCGTCGAACGGCACAAAATCGCGTCGTTAGTGTCGATCAAAATATCCCGGACAAAACTTTGATCGATTTTCAGTTGATCCAGAGGGAGCCGTTTCAGATACGATAGCGATGAATAGCCGGTACCGAAATCATCCAAAGAAAAAGAGATTCCCGCGGCTTTTAATCGGGCCATTTTTTCCACAACATTCTCAAAATCATGAACCAGCAGACTTTCGGTCAATTCGAATTTCAACCGTTTCGGATCCGCACCGCTCGTTTCGATGATCGCCAAGACCTGCTCTACGAAATCGTTTTGACTGAACTGGCGGACGCTGACATTGACCGCGACCATCAATCTGTTTGTATGCGGGTCATCCGACCATCGTGCCAGCTGGTCGCAGGCGCTCTTCAAAATCCATTGCCCTAACGGAAGGATCAAACCCGTCGCCTCTGCCACCGGAATAAACTCCAAAGGCGAAACGAGCCCTCTTTGGGGATGACGCCAGCGGATGAGCGCTTCGCATCCCGTGACAATGCATTCATCCATAATTTGCGGCTGGTAATAAAGAAGAAACTGATTTTCGTCAATCCCTTTACGCAGATCTTCTTCCAGTTTTGCCCGTTCTTTGAGGGTAAATTCCATTTCCGGGTCGAAAAAGCTGAGTCCGTTGCGTCCGGCTTCTTTGGCTTTGTACATCGCCAAATCCGCTTGTTTCATCAATTCGTCGATAGACGATTCGTCCCCTTGAAACAACGTCACTCCGATGCTGGCGCTGCTGCGGTGTCCGATACCGTTTAAGAGATACGTACTGTTGAGGGATGTGAGGATTTTTTCTCCGACCGTCTCCCCCGCAGTCGCCGCTTCGGTTTTGATTTGACTTAAACCGACCAAAATAACGACAAACTCATCCCCTCCGAACCGGGCGACACTGTCCCCTTCCCGAACGCATCCGCTGATGCGGCGCGCCGCTTCTTTCAGCAAAATATCCCCTGTATCGTGCCCGAGCGTATCGTTCAAAGTTTTGAAATTATCCAGATCGATAAAGAGCAATGCTCCGTAACTACCGCTTCGAGACGTACCTGCAATCGCCTGGCGTAAGCGATCCATCAGCAATCTGCGGTTCGGCAATCCGGTCAACTGATCCGAAAACGCCAATACCCCGATCTGCTCCTCCGCTTGTTTGCTCCTTGTTACGTCCGTATCGCTGCCGCGGTACCCTATCAAGTTCCCTTCCGAATCGACCATAGCGATGGCATTCGTCGAAAGCCATACCGATTCTCCCGTACTCGACACGGCCGGCGTTTGAAGATGTTCAAACGATTCATGCCGCTTAAAGGTGTCGAACGCCGCGGTTTTAAACGCTTCACGCCCTTCATGCGGATGAAGATCGTAAAAGTATTTATGCCCGATCAGCTCTTCGGGACGATACCCCAATACGATCGATACGCCGTTACTCACATACGTATACAGCCCCGTTGCATCCACTTCCCATATAAACGTTCGGCTATGGGCGTTAAGCTGTTCAAAGCGTTCTTCACTCTCATGAAGATTTTGTTGCTGCATCCGAATATTTCGATCGGTTCGACGCAAGAGAAAAAAGATAAATACGATTACCAAACCGGTAAGTACGACGCCTATTAGTGCGTTGGCCAGCACAAAATGGAAGAATTCGTTTCGCTCAGTCGATATATCGTTCATGATGATCATATCGCCGACCTCTTTACCCGATACATCCTGAATCGGGAGGATCGAAACCCGCCACTCTTTTCCTCTGTTGAAAATCTGATGATTGATATCACGCCCGTTTAAGCGTTCCTGAACATGGTGTTCCTCCATCAATCCAAAAACGTTATAGAGATGGCTGCTCGAAGTATAGATGACCGCTTCATCCGGGAGCTGATTCCAATCGGCAGGCCGGCCGAGCATCTTCATACCCTCTTCCCACGCCTGACGTTTCAAATACTCTTTTCGAATCACTACCGCGATTTCATTACCGCTTTTTGCGTGTAGAGTTTGGAGAATATCCTCGATCTCTTTCCCAAGCTCGACATAACCGACCAATTCCCCCTTATCGAATACGGGTTCGACGACCCGAAGAGTAAACGTCCCTAACGGCCCGATCTCGATTCCCGAAACCGTTTTATGCTGCCACTCCGCTTTGAGTGCGGTAAAACGGTTGATAATATCCCCTTTTTTATCCGGTTTATGAACACGCAGAA
>NZ_CALDDG010000008.1 GCF_937936435.1 uncultured Sulfuricurvum sp.
ATGCACCTGCATCTGATATTTTGAGATACGGTACAAACGGTTCGATCTTCTCTCCCCCCATGAAGGCTCCCGAAGATATCACTCCGGAGCGTTTCGCACGGACTGCGAACACCATCCCCTGACTCGGATGACGATCCACCCCCGCAAAATCGAATCGACTCATAACCTCTGCGGCTTTGGCATTCAAATTCATCACTTCAAGAGAGCTGTTTTGCGATTCGCGCAAGGAGAGAACCCCGTCTTGATAAAGCGCTTTGTCTTTTTTTGCATACTCTTTGGCCAATGCCAACCGCTGTTCGATATTTTTCAATTCGTAGCTGCTGCTGAGCAATTCCGCAGAAGCGATACGGCAGATAATCTCCCCTTTTTTGACGCGATCTCCCGGTTTTTTGACCGCATTGACCACCGTGGCTTCGGAACTCAGGGTATAGGTATAGGAGTTTTCATCTCCGTAATCGAACGTTCCGATAAACGGCCCCATAGAATCGCTTTTAACATAGCGGACATTTTCGGTCGTAATCCCGAGTTCCTTGATCTGAGACTCCTTCATCGTGATCGCCCCGAAAGCGATGGCCGACGTCATCACCAAAAACAGTATCTTTTTCATTCCCAAATTCCCCCGATTCTTTCTTCTATTTCACCCATCTCTTCGATGTAATTGCGTTTCAACTCCGTAGAGCGGAGACGCGCTTCGTAAAAAGCGTTTTTGGTTGCCAGATATTCGAACTGCGTTACGACCCCCCCCTCAAATCCTTTTTGGGCAATCTCAAAAAGTTTCTCGTATCTTCGTTCAACATTCGCCGCTTCACTGAGGCTCAGTTCACGCTCTTTCAGATGCTCCATCAACGCATGAACGCTCAACGACAATTTTTGCATCATGATCTCCCGTTTATGGATGAGGGCGCTGCGTTGGCTCATAAGAGCCGCGATCTTATTTTCATTCTTCCCACTCAATGCGAGCGGAATACTCAGACGAAAATCGATGCTGTTTTGTGTCGGCTCCCGTGTCGCTCCGATGCCGACCGATACCGATTCGACCGTAGAGCGCCGCAGCGTTTCGATCTGCGCGTCGATCGTCTCGATTTCTGCGCCCAAAGCCAAAACAGGTGCGGCATTGTTCACCTTCGATTCGATCTGATCTTCTCCGCGTAAATATGCAAACGACAGATCATCGGCACGCACCTCTTCGTTTAGCATCGTCATCTCTTGCAGACGGTGTTGAACATGGTCATACTCCATCATCATTTTCGTCTGTTCTTGAAGAGCATAGTCGTATTCGGTCTCTAATCGAAGCACTTCCATTTGCGACATCCGCCCGGCATTTTGTTTTTTGACGCCGATAGCGTGAGCCTCTTTCGCCGATTTGACTTTTTCCGCCGCTATCTTGATATTCTCCTTCTCCAGATCCGCGAGCAGCAGCTCCCGTTTCAGCTGCACTTTGATTCGGGATTGTTCAAAACGAATCTCTTTGAGACGGGACTCGGAGCCGAGGTCATATTCACGCTCCTGCGCATGATAAAGCTGAGGCATCTTAATCGTCCAATCCACCATCATGCCGTATTCCGCACCGCTGTCTTTTGGATCATCCCCGCGTATCGCACGTCCCGAAGTCTCGATACTCATAGGCTCTTGCGCTAAAGCCGCCGCTTTTTCATACTTCGATGCATTCCAGTATCCGGTTCTTTGGACGATTTCTCCGGAAACATCGCAAGCACGTTCGCTTAATGCATTAAAACTCATCCCGTAGCTCAGAACCGGGAGCAATGCAACGGTATAGATTAATCTTTTTTTCATCGCGCGTCTTCTTTGTGTAAAATAGAACCGTTAGCCGGATCGATATAAAGCGTTAGACGCGCTCCTTGTTTATCCGAAACAAATGCCTCGTATACAAGTTCCGATGCAATATCCCGAAGCCGTAGACCATCTATCCCGTAGCCGTTTTGAATGAGATTTACACGGATATCTTCCTCTTTTAACGGAGCCAACGATGCCAGATAGCGTCTCTCTTCCTGTTTTTGAATCGGATGATTTTTATGGTTTCCAAACGTGTATTTCATGTGTTCGCGAACCGGTACTTGCACGGACGATCCCATAGCACCGTATAATGCAAAAGGAAAAAAGCTCAGCAGTAACAAAAGAATAGTTTTCATAGATACACCTCATCGTATTTTTAACCCGAATCTTAGGGATACAAGATGAGAAAATCATGAGAATCGGGAAAAAGGTACAAAAAGACGATAAAACAGGTTTTGAAAAAGGGAGAGAAATCGATGATTTTAAAATGAAATATAGAAAAAAGAGGTATTAAAAAAAGAGAAAAGTTCTCTCCGAAAAGGAGAGAAAAACGATTAACGTTTTGAGAATTGTGGTGAACGGCGCGCTTTGCGTTTACCCGGTTTCTTACGTTCAACGACACGAGCGTCGCGAGTAAGCATACCGAACGGTTTCAAGATTGCACGGAATGACGGATCGAATGTGCAAAGAGCACGTGAGATACCGTGACGAAGTGCATCTGATTGACCTGAAAAACCACCACCGAGAGTTGTTGCGGTGATATCAACCGATGTATCTTGTTTTGTCAAAGAAAGCGGTTGGGTAACACGCAATTTTTTTGCTTCAAGTCCACCGAGCCATGCATCGAGTGAAAGACCGTTTACAGTGATTTTACCTGTACCCGGAGCAAGCCATACTTTAGCGATCGAAGATTTTCTTCTGCCGGTTGCATACGTTTTTGCCATCGTTTATCCTTACTTAGCGATCTGTGCAGAGTGTGGGTGTTCAGCACCTGCATAGACTTTGAGTTTTTTCAACATCGCACGACCCAATTTTGTTTTTGGGAGCATACCGCGAGCTGCAAGTTTGAAAACTTTTTCTGGGTTAGTAGCCAAAAGTTCTGTAAATTTTTCGCTTTTTACGTTACCGAAGTAACCTGTGTGGCGATGATACGTTTTAGTAGCGGTTTTCCCGTTACCGTTGATAACCGCTTTTGACGCATTGATAATAACAACAAAATCACCGCAGTCGATATTTGGGGTAAAATACGGTTTGTCTTTTCCGCGAAGACGAGCTGCAACGTCAGTCATGATACGACCGAATGTTTTCCCTTCCGCATCGATCAAAACCCATTTACGTTCGATTTGCTCAGGTGAAGCAATTTTAGTAAATTTCATCTTGAGTCTCCTTTTAAAGTCTCTATAAATAGTGGCGCAATTGTACCAGCATATACTTATAATCTGCTTAAATTAAGTTTTTTATAAGCACTCTGCCCATTCGATCGTCTCTTCGGTGATATAACACAGATATCCCACCGCTTTTTCACCCGTCAATGCGGTGATTGCCTCTTTATAGCGGCCGATCTGATCTTTATGTTTGTGCTCCTCTTCCCGTCCGCTTTTGTAATCGATGATCGTCCATTGTCCTTCGTTGTAGACCAGCAAATCGATAATACCGATCGCTTCTTTATGACGGATCATCTGCTCTTTTCGTATATCGCCGCGCACGAGCTTTTCAAACATCCCGTCGGTGATCAAACGCCCTATCCGCCGTTCGATCTCCTCCATCGCACCGCTGTGGAGTACCGCACCGTAGCGATTGCGGGTTGATTCAAGGGCATTTTTCAGTGAAGACGGATCAAAATCGCCCATCATCTCCAGCGTATAATGCAATGCCAGTCCGAATTGAACCGCTGCGTAATCGTGTGTTGCCTCTTTCGGAGGGCGGAGCGTTTCATCCTGCCGACCGAACCGAAGCCCTTTGTAAGTCGAAGGCTGCGGAGCAGCCAGGGGCTGCGGACGATGGCCACCGCATTCCAGCAGACCGATTTCGCACACCGGAAGCTCCAACGGCTCAAACCACGATCCTTTCGTTTTGCGTATTACGCTCAGTGACAAGGCGGCTCGGGTCAATGCTACATACAGCGCATTCAGCTGATCTTCGCGTGCCGCCTCTTTTTCCGCTTCCAGCGCTTTTGCATACCCCCTATCAAGCGCTTCACGGTTTTTTATCCGATAATGCATCCCCCGCAGCTGGGCCCCATCGTATTCATATACGATAGGATCGCTATGCGATCGGGCGTTTCCGAGCCGATCCAATACGATGACGTGTTCAAATTCCAACCCTTTGGATTTATGTACCGTCATAATCCGTATCCCTTTCAGATCGCTTTGAGGCGAAGCGGTATCGAGACGGTCGATTTCCAAAACCACCTCCTCGATGTCGCGGTATCCGCGCAATGCTTCGATAAACATCAATGCACTCTTGTCAGCGAGACGAAAACGCCGTACGAAATCGATCACCGCCGCATCGACATCACTGACATCGACCCGTCCGATCCGGGAAGGATCGACCGCGATCAGAGCCGCACAGTTGGCGCGGTAGATCGCCTCACCGAAATAACAGTACCGCAGATATTCGATGATCGCCCGAACGCTGCGCTGCGCGACGAGACGGGCCGTCGTTTCGGTCACGACGTCGTATCCTTTTGAACTCAGATGCTCTTCTACCGCACTGCCGTCTTTGTTGGTCACCGTCAAAACGGCGATCTCTTCGAGAGCGATTCCCTTCCCGACGAGCCCTTCGACCCGTTTTGCCAACGTTTCGAGCAAATCGTCGGTCTCGATCACCTCGACGTATCCCCCGGCGTATTTTTCAGGACTCTGCTGCGGAATATATCCTTTTATCTTCCCCTCAAACGACCGGTTTACAAACTCGACGATCGCACTGCGCGAGCGGTAATTGACGCGTAACGGTTCCACACGCACGTCGAAGAGCTCGGCAACCTGATGAAACAGGGCGCTCACTCCTCCCCGAAAACGGTAAATCGACTGTTTCACGTCCCCGACGAAAAAGAAACTTCCCCCCTCGTTCACTCCGATACCCGAGCGGATCTCTTCGATCAGCGGACGGAGAATATCGAACTGGATAATACTGGTATCTTGGAACTCGTCTAGCAGAAGATGTTTTAGACGCGAATCAAGGCGAAAATACAAAAACTCGCTCTCCAGCTTCTCACGGAGCAGCGTATGAACATTTAGCGTGATATCGTCAAAGCTGAGTTCGTTGCTCTGTTTGGACATCGCGTTACGCGTCTTGATATAAAGACCAAGGATTGCGAAAAGCTCTTTGAAATACAAAAGTTCGCGTCGGCGCATCTGGGAAGCGACCGCTTTTTGGATAGCAACGAGCAGATCATCCATATGGGGTTCGTAAATTTTTTTGAAATCCCAGTATTCCAGCGTCGGTTTGGTCAACCACGATTTTTCCAAAAGGTCATCGTAACTCTCGATCTGCATCGTTTTACGGGCACGCTCGCTCAGCGGCTTGGAAAGTACCGAAGATGCGAGTTCCCGTGCGAGCGACAATGCCGTATCCGTCAGATCCTGCGGTATTTCAATCCCATCGAAACCGTTCAAATCGAACTCTTTGTATTTTGAATACAATGCCGCAAGAAGCCCGAACAGATCGTTTAGACGCTTATCACTCAAAATCGACAGATGCACCAGAGCATCCGTGGCCTTTGACACTTCTATTTCGTTTAAAAACCGTTCCAGCAAAGCCGTTTCGTGCGGCTGCTGTATCGTTTTAAACGTCGGTACAAACCCTGCATTCAAAGCAAACTTGCGCAAAATGCGTCCGAAGAATTTATCTAAAGTCGAAATCTGGACGTCCGAACGCAAAAAGCGCTCCAAAACCGCTCTTCGCTCATCCAGAATCTCTTCTTCGCTTTTAGCGCACAATAAGGCGATCTGAGCCAGCTCGCTGCGCGATGGCAACTCTTCGAGCGTTATGATTACCCGCTCAAGCATCTCGTTTGCGGCTTTGTTGGTAAACGTCAAAGCGACGATCGATGCGGGATTTTCCCCCATAAAAAGGAGACTCAGGTAACGAACGACCAGATTGAAGGTCTTGCCGCTTCCGGCACTGGCTTCATACGCCAAAAACGGTTCAAACGCCACGCATCACCTCTCTATGACATAGATAGACATACGGACAAAGTCTGCAACGGTTGCGGTCCTCACACATCTCCCAGTTCCACTCTTTTTGCGATGCAAGCATTTTGAGTATCTCTTTGAGTTTTTCCGTTTTTTCCGCCAAATACCGTTCGATCTTGAGCTCCCCTTTTGCCAAATCATAATATCCACAGTTCCTTACCGCTCCAAACTCCGATGCCAACAAAGCATAAACGCTGAGCTGATAATCGGTATCGCTCTCTTTGGGTTCTTTATCGGTGTCGGGAAACTGCCCGCTTTTATAATCGATCACTTCGAGTTGGCCGCCGTTTTCATCAATCCGGTCTATCCGTCCGTTCAACGTGATCCCCTCTACCCTCACACTCCCCTCTTTTTCGGTATAAAGGACACGGGCGCCCTCCTCCAAACGGAGTATCTCATTTTCATAAAACGGAGCCAGTTTATCGATCCAAAGCCTCTTCATATGCCGCTCTAACGGATCATCTTTCTCCTCTTCCTGCCACAGCTTCCCTAAGGTTTCTTTCATCTGCAACGGCGACTCAAATCGCTGTTCAGGAGCAAAAAGTTTTTCCAGTACCCCATGCAAAGCATTCCCGATATCCCGTTCCTGAGACATGTCTCGCGGAAGTTCATGCTCTTTCATGTGCATGCAATAACGATAGTAAAATTTGCGTCGGCATGTTAAAAACGTTTTGAGAGAACTCGCCGAAAGCGGTTGTGCCGTAAAATCGTATGTGCTTGTATACTCCTCTACACGACGTTCTCGAAAATCTGCCGCAGGAAACAGTACTTCTTCGTAACGATACGCTGCGGGAACGGTTTTGATTCCCAGTTGTAGTAAAAATCTCGATGGAACCGATTCGGCGTTTTGGACACAGCTTATAGCCACTTTACGGGCACGGTCGAAGAGGATGGAGTAATAATGCTTTTGGAGTGATTCGCGATCATGCGCACTCGGCAATCCGGCATATTCACGTGTCTTAGTATTGAGAAAGAGATCTTTTTCGCTTTTGTGAGGGACGTACCCTTCGTTGAAATCGACGATCACAACCCCCTCATACGCGATTCCACGGGTTTCAAGCACCCCCATTACCGTCACTTTCCCCCCTTGAACATCATCGATTGTCCGGTTGCGAAGACGGTTCATAAAAATCCGAAAAACGGCTCTGAAATCCATTTTTTCCAGAGCATGTGTCAGATGGCTAAACCGATGGAGCTCATCTCGAACCGTCTCCAAGGAAGTTTCATCCGCCTCCGCCATCATCTGTAGCAGCTCTTCCATGTGTGAAAACTGAAATTTCTGTGCATAACGCTTTCTGAACCACTCGATCAGCGCCGTATTGATATGGCGTACCCGTTCGCGGTTCAAGACGCTCGATTCGTCCAAAAGCAGCATAATGCTCTCCCATTCCCGGTACAGCTTGGAGCGTTCAAACGGCTCTCCCATCGCAAAGTTGAAGTTCCCTTCATTGTCAAACTCCCGTAACATCGCGGCCGCCGTTTCATCGGGCAAGATCACCGCTATCTTTTCAGGCGAGATCCCCTCTTCGACAAACCGTTCAACCTTCTCTTTGACAAAACCGATCTGTGCCAGTCGGCTGTGGAAGACTTCGCAGCTAACCGTACGGTTAATCGGCAACGGTGCATGGCTGAGAATCTCCCGATCACTCAGCAATAGACGATACGCTCTCCCTTCTTGCAAATCAAATCCCATCTCTTTGAACCGATCGCTCATCTTTCGGTTGTAGCGGGTTGTATTGTAATGCACTATCAGGTGTGTGTGTTTCGCACATGCTTCCAGCAGCATGATTTCATAACGGCTCAAATATCCCTCGACATGTATAACAACCGTTTCGAACTGCCCTAAAAACTCCCCGTGTATCTCGACCGATTCGCTGCTGAAAATCCGATCCGCCCACTCTTCACGCCGGCATATTTCATAATAGCGTTCACGCAGCCGTTTCAAAATCGTAATATGTTCTTCGTATTCACCGTAAACGTCTACCGATTGCAGGGTATCAAGCGAAACCATCTCCGAAGAGAGCTCTTCGAAAAATCGGAAAAGATACTCCGAATTTTGGATAAATGTGAAAAAGTTTCGCTCGATGTTCAATGCGGAAAATGCGGAAAAATCGCTTGCTTCATGCATTGCCAAAAGGCGCAAATCTTCATCGGGAACGATCTTGCCCGATGAAACGCGTACGCGTGAGAGAAACTCTCCCATTGTCATCATATGAGGCAAAAAACTCTCGGAGGAAGATTCAATCGCTTCTCGGACACACCGTGCAGTTGGAAATACGATGCACTCTTTATTCATACGGTATATCCCTTGGTCGTGTTGAAGTTTATCCGGGCAATGTGGAAATACGAAATATCTTTTCGTACTTTAGATAACGGGTATTGTAGTAAATTTCTCCGATGAGGGCAACCCTCATGCGGATAGAAAGTTAAAATTCGGTAGTGGAAGAGTTGCGCGTATCGGCTTTGATATTAAAATAGCGGCTGTCGTTTCCGACACTTACTTTGGCCAAAATATCCCAACGGCCCACTTTAGGCAAATCCACCGGAGCAAACGTATATGTACCTTCCGTTACCGTAGGATTCGAAAGATTGATATCGCTGTCTTTGTTATCAGGACGGGTCAAGATCGCTTCAACTTTTGCATCATTAACAGGTTTTCCGGATTTATCGGTAACCTTATACTCGATTACAGAACCTTTTTCCAGAATCTGAGGAGTAATAAACGCAATAGCGTATTTTTGATCAAATGCGATTTTCGCTTCGATAATATCGTTTACGTTATTATCGTAGTGATGATAGTCCTGCATCCCGTAATCCGACATTTCAACCGGATTATTGATTGCTACTTTAACCGTCATTACCGAAAATCCGATTACGGCAACAATCGAGAGAGCGATGATTATAGGCCATTTACGGCCTGCATCTTTATTCATTATTGGTTTCCTTTTTACGGAAATACTTTCCGCGCAAATATTTTGCAATTGCGAAAAGTATGATACCGTAAAATATTATACGGAGAAT
Source organism: uncultured Sulfuricurvum sp. (assembly GCF_937936435.1). GTDB lineage: Bacteria > Campylobacterota > Campylobacteria > Campylobacterales > Sulfurimonadaceae > Sulfuricurvum. The sequence goes on from NZ_CALDDG010000008.1 coordinate 9,012, forward strand.
ATCGATAAAGTTTCTACTTCCGTTTCCGGCAGACGAGCTTAAGGTTACTCCGTACGATTCGGCAATTTGATCGGCTGTATCGCTATAGCCGTTAAACATCGCTACCGAATATTTTTGAACGGTTTCATCCCCTTTGGTTTTTTCGGCCAAAATCGGCAAAACCGTACCGCCACGATTGACGATCAGCTCTTTTGCTTCATCGTAACTGCGGGCAAACATGATTGCACTTACCACCGAGCCGATAAACGTCGCGTTCGGGCTAAGGATCTGTGCTTTATTAAAATGCTCATATAAAGAGACGGGGCGAGCTAAAATATCAACTTGTTGCTGCAGCTCTATAAATGTCATAATTACTGCCGGTTCTTTGAGTTCCGATGCCAATTGTTTTTCAAACGCGGCAACATCTTGTCTATCATTGGTATCACGCACCATGACCAGATAGAGTGAAACGCCGGTTTTTGCTTTTAGCTCTGCGCCGATGGCATTAATCTCTTCAGCAAATTTCGGATTATGAACAACATCGTCTTTATATAAGTATTCAGCATTTAGAGAAAGAGAGAAGAATAAAAAGGTGAGGGCCGCCAGCCCTCGCGAGAGTAACAAAAATTACCCTTACCCGATATAAAGGTGATTCGGTGTTACAACCGCCCACAACGTAACCGCTGCGGAAATCACCAATGTCCATGTGATAAGTTTGTCCATGATACTTGCCATACTAAACCCCCTTACTGTACATTGACACGATGAGCACCGTTTTCAGTGCTGATCATTTTGATGTCTTTTTCGTTTTCAACTTGGTAGAAGTTAGCCGCGTTTCCTTGTTGTACACCCAATCCCCACATAGTCAAACCTGCGAGGATAGAGAGAAGCAACACGGTTGCGATCAACATACCTGTGATACCGTCCAATGCAAAAACACTGCGATTTTCCATTATGACTCTCCTTATTTGCTAAGGCCGGTGACATAAGCACCAAGCGCTTTTACTTGAACGTCAGTCAAGTTGCTGAATGCCGGCATTTGACCGATAGCACCTTTTTTACCGTGTTTCAATACGTTTGCGATTAGAGTCGGATTAAATACGGCGATGCTTGGAGCAACCATATCCATACCTTTTCCATCCGGTCCGTGACATGCGGCACACGTTCCCGCAAATACGTCAGCACCTTCCGTACCTTTCATTCCGCCGGCAACATATTTTGCTACCGCATCGATTTCTGCATCGGTGATCAAAGCGCCTGTGTTCGCATTTAACAAACCGTTACGATCCGGCATCGGCATTTCCATACCGAGAAGTTGGTTGTTTGAACCGTTTTGGATAACGTGTTTAATCGTTTTCTCTTCCAAACGTTGGTTCAAATTAGCCGCTTTTCCATCGATACCGTCCGCTTGCAATCCGTGACACGGAGCACATTGTACGATAAAGATCGATCCGCCCATCTCTTTTAGAGTATCTTCATCCATATTAGCATATTGCGCTTCGAATTTTACGTCGTGCGCTGTTACTTCCTCATTATACTCACCGATTTGTGAATATGCGTTTACAGGATATCCTGCCAAGAAGTACCAAATAGCCCAAATGTTCAAACCGAGGAAAATAATCGCCCATCCGAAAGGAAGTTCGTTTTTATACTCTCCGATTCCGTCCCAGTTTTCATCAGCAAGTTTACCGCTTGCTTTGTCCGTCTGCATTTGACGGACATATTTCAATGCTACGAAAATCGCAATCGTTGCCGTCGCGACCGCACCGAGCATCGCCAATTTATTGACGATGTCATCACCCATGTTTCCGCCCGCGATAACCCATGTGAGGCCAAGCAATGCGAGTACGAAGACAACACCGAATACCATCAACTTATTCATTATGGCTCCTTCTATTTTATCTCATCGTTTTTTGAGACCGTTTCGATCGGCTGATCGGTAATCTCATCGTGTAGCGCGATATTGCCGTACTTTTCATAATCGCGCTTCCCTTTTTTTTGTGCACTGTACAAATGATAGATGTACGCATACAAAACCACCACCAAAAAGACGGTGAAGAAAAAGTAAGCATAGGCTTGAATCGTACCAATATCCACGCACTATCCCTTATTTCAAACTGTTAAGATACGCGATCAACGCTACGATTTCAGGGATTTGACCCGCTGCAACCGCATCTTTAACATCTTGATCTTTCATGTCTGCCGCGACAGCTTTTGCCTCTTCGAGAGCATCGCTTTTCGCTTCGTCCAAAGTCGCTGCCAATTTAACAGTCGCTTTTGAACCGTCTGCCATTGGGATCTCTTTGTTATAAGGAACCGCAAACGCTTTGTTGACTGTTACTTGTTCCGCATACGCAGTATCGACGTCTGCAGTATTTTTGAACAACCATGGGTATGCCGGCATAATTGAACCCGGAACAACCGCTTCAGGATCTTTCATGTGGTTTTCATGCCAGTCAGTCGTACGGTAGTTACCTACACGCATCAAATCCGGACCGGTACGTTTTGAACCCCAAAGGAATGGGCGGTCATACGCATATTCACCGCTCAAGCTGTAGTGACCGTAACGGTCAGTTTCAGATTTAAACGGACGAACCAATTGTGAGTGACACGCATTACAGCTGTTTTTGATGTAAACGTGACGGCCTGCCAATTCAAGCGTTGTATACGGTTTTGTCCCGACAACCGGCTGTGAAGCCTGTGCAAAGTTTGGCAAAATTTCAATAAGTCCCGCAAACGCGATGGTAACGAATACCGCTACCGCGAAAAAGAACGGGTGTTTTTCTAACCAGTGAAACATATTTCCCCCTTCTGTTATGCGCCCATCGGCGATGCTGATTGTAGTTCTGATTCTTCAACGCGACGACCGCTGGTCATCGTTTTGTACATATTGTAAGCGAACAAGAACATTCCTAGGAGATACAATGTACCGCCCACCGCACGAATAGTGAAATATGGATGCAATACGGCAACCGTATCGATGAATGAGTAAGCAAGGTTACCGAACTCATCGTGTGCACGCCACATCATACCTTGCGTAATACCCGCAATCCACATAGAAGTGAAATACAAAACAACACCCAATGTTTGAACCCAGAATTGTGTGTTCATCAATGATTTAGAATAAATCTCGCGTTTGAATACACGTGGCGCCATATGGAATAATGCAGCCATAATCATGAATGCAACCCAACCAAGAACACCGTCATGTACGTGACCGACGATCCAGTCTGTAAAGTGCGCAAGAGCATTAACCGATTTAATCGCTTGAATCGGACCTTCAAGAGTTGAGAACATATAGAATGTAGACGCCAAGATCATGAATTTGATCAACGGACTAGAAGCAACTTGTTGCCATTCACCCTTCATGGTCAAAAGCATATTGATCGCAGAACCCCATGATGGGAGAATCAATACGACAGAGAATACAGAACCCATAGTTTGCATCCAGTCTGGTACAGTCGAGAACAACAAGTGATGTCCGCCCGCCCATAGATAAACAAACATCAAGCCCCAGAACGCAAGAAGAGACAATTTATAGGAATAAACCGCTTGTCCTGATTCTTTCGGAAGGAAGTAGTAGATCATCGCAACGATAGGTACTGTGAACCCGAACGCAACCGCGTTGTGTCCATACCACCATTGTACCAACGCGTCATTTGTACCGGAGTACATAGAAACAGAGTGATACCATGCACCGATTCCGCCAGATGCGAAATACGTTGGGATTTCCATATTGTTGAAAAGATACAACATAGCAATACCCAAGAAAGTAGCGATGTAATACCAGATTGAGATGTACAATGATTTTTCACGGCGAATACCGATCAAACCGAAAATCGACATACCCCAAATAACCCATACAACAACAACTGCGATATCGATCGGCCATTCGAATTCTGCATACTCTTTAGAAGTTGTGATACCCAACAACAATGAGACAACAACAGCAACAACTACTAATAAGTAGAGAGCAAAATGCAATTTACCGAGAAACATCAAAAATTTTGATTCTGCCATCGATACTTTGAGTACACGTTGACCGACATAGTACCATGTAGCCCAAATACCGCTAAGGGTAAATCCAAAAATTACTGCATCAGTATGCAACGGACGAAGACGGCTGAAGTTTGTATATTCCGCCAATCCAGATCCTGCGATGGTATTGACAGCAGGAAACGCCATTTCCCATGCCAAAATAACGCCGACAAGCATCCCGACGATTCCGAGTAACACAGTTGTAAGCATAAACATCTTTGCAACCGTATAATCATACTCCAATGGACGATTCTCCATTTACGACCTCCTTAAAGATTCAAAGCATAAGAGCCTATTAGGGCACCTCTGACTTCGCAAAAATGTGAAATCAAAGATGCCCTTAACACTTTTGTAACAAAAGTAGGCTATTAGACACTCTAATGATAGCAATCGCAGTATTTGAAGAATCTTAAATTATTAAATGTTTTTCACTATATGAAAACTTAACGATTAATTTAAGGTTATTGACAGGATTAGGGGTAAAAAAGTAACACTCAGAGGCAAATTTATCGTCATCACAAGAGAAAAGCCAAATCCTTTTATAAGGATTTAGCGACTAAGAAGTTGTAAAAACTCGGTAAAAATATATCGGCTCTCTTTCGGTCCCGGACTCGATTCCGGATGGTGTTGAACCGAAAAGACGTGACCGCTGTTATATCGAAGTCCTTCGATAGTACCGTCAAAAAGGTTAATATGAGTCACTTCCGCAATTTCTCGAACCGATTCGGGAACATTATAATTATGATTTTGCGCCGTAATCTCTACCATCCCTGTTTTGACGTTTTTCACCGGATGATTTCCGCCGTGATGTCCGAATTTCAGTTTGTGGGTATCGTATCCGTGTGCGATGCTGAGAAGCTGATGTCCCAAGCAGATGCCGAAGAGGGGAATTTTACGCTCTATCAGTTTTTTGATCTCTTCTTGTTCTTTTTTCAGTACCAAGGGATCACCTGGGCCGTTTGAGAGAAATACCCCGTCGATCTCTTTAGCGTCAAAGCGTGTTATCAGCTCATCCGCACTAAACGTATTCGGTAAAACTTCGACTTGTAGGCCTGCTTCGGTCAATTCGTTTAGAATATTGCGTTTGACACCGAAATCGATCGCAGCGATTTTCGCTTTGGGAGCCGGAGCGTCGTTATAGCGGAAATGGAACGGATCGTAAACACCGTTGGTATGAATATATTTCTCTTTGGTACTAACCTCTTCGATGTAATTGACCTCTTCGATACGAGGAGAGTTTTCCAACAATTTTTTCAGCTCTTCTTTATCGGATACTTTGGTCGAGGCGATCATCATCATCGCCCCTTGCGTTCGGAGCATCTTGGTAATAAATCGGGTATCGATATCGCAAATTCCGATGATTCCGTATTTTTCTAAAAAAGTATGCAACGCCTCTTCGGCACGGAAATTAGAGTGTTGAGGCTGGTATTGGCGAACGATCACACCTTTACAATGCGCACGTGCACTTTCCATGTCTTCTTCGTTTACCCCTACATTACCGATCTCAGGCATCGTAAACGTCACGAATTGACCTGCATACGAAGGGTCGGTAATGATCTCTTGATAACCGCTCATCGACGTATTGAAAACGATCTCACCGACAGCTGTCGTATCGGCACCGAAACTTTTAGCGCTTAAATAAGTCCCGTTTTCAAGATATATCCATGCGTCTCGTAACATTATGCCATCCCCCGTCTAACCAATTCGTCTTTATAAAGCTTTTCGTACACGATCTCGTATTCATCCGTTCCCGGGATAAGATTGCGTTTGTAACTTTTGAGTTTTTGAAATACTGCCGATTCGATTTCGGTTGAATCGGCAATCGATCCGGTAATCGCATCGTAAATGATGTTTTTGATACGGTTTTCACTGACATCGTAACGGATCAAATCTTCCTCGTACAAAAGATCGAGAATTTGGTGGGCGATATCCGAATAACGGTCTTCATACGAGAGAATTACACCGTATTGGGGAGCCAATTTCTTTTTGATCATAAAGAACAATTGCCGCTCATCCGCAAGATAAAAATCGATCTGTTCTTCGTTCGCATTGACGATCTCTTTGACCTTCTCTTCCAATGCGATCTCTTTTTTGATATTGGTGCTTAAAACCTCTTCGGCCTCTTTTGCGGCACTCTCAAGCCCTTTGGTCATCGTGACCAAACCGCTGCGGCTTAAATCAACCGCGATACGTGTCGCGATATGGGGTACGTGTGTCAGTGAAACCTTCATTGCCAGCCCTGAGTGAAATTTTTTGCATTTTACTCTAAAACACCTCTCAAATCGCTTAGAGATATAAAGTGTCCTATTTTGCTGCCTCGGGAACGCTCCGCAATTTCCCGGTAATTTCAGACCCTTTTTTCGGATCCATCTTCGCCAAAATCTGACCGACTACTTTGCTGTTTAACGTACTCATGATATCGGCTGCGTCGGATGCTTCCATCTGCGAAAGGATCTGTGCCGAGGCGGAGGGCTTCATCTTCGCAAACGTTTGAGACACTTTATCCGATTTGATTTGCTTGATCTGCTCCAAAACTTTTTTATTTTCATCCAGCATTTTTTTAACGGATGCTTCCCGATCTTTTATTTCGGAGAGTTTTTGATCGACTTTTGTATCTTTGCCCTGAACGGCCGCCTCTTTTTTGCGGAGAAGATCTTCGGTCGCTTTTTTCAAAGCATCCAGAGACTGGCGCTGCTCATCGATACGGCTTAATTCAACCAGCAGTTCATTTTTACGATCTTCGAAAATTTTTGTACATTCGTAGGACTTGGTGTTCTGCGCCGCGAAAATTTCTGCCGTTATCCATAACATCATCCATACTATTCTCATATACTCTCTCTTTTAAAAGTCATAGTGCCGATTTCATCCAGCATTTTTTCTTCTTGTTTTTTGATCGCTTTAATCTTAGCGTTCATCTCCTGAACTTCCAAATATTTAAACTTTTCAAACTCAACCATCGCCTTCTGAAAACTCTCTCTCATTGTCTTTTGTTTTTGTTCGGCGGAGTATAACGCCTGCTGACATCGCTCGATACTGAGATGTTGCGCATGAATCATCGAAGCGGCTTGAGTAAATTCACCTACTGATCCGCGTGTGGGAAGTGCCATTGTCGAGAGGGCCTCATATGCGTGAGAAAGTTTATCGGTTGCAGAAGAGAGTTCATTATTGGCGGCGATTAAAGCGCGTTCGGCACTGTCTAAACTCTTTTTTTTGAGTTTAACCAAAGGCTCGTAACGCGACTTGCTCATATCGCCCCCTTCATGAGATTATAATCTAATCGTGTCGTTTCGATCCGGAGAAGTAGAGATCATCCCGATCTTCGTTTGTGTCAACTCTTCGAGTGCACGCAAATACTCTTGCGCCGTTACCGGAAGATCTTCAAAACGACGTACCCCTTCCGTTTTATCCCATCCCGGAAACGTTTTATAGACCGGTTTGACGTTTTCCAAATCAAGCGGGAAATAATCGATCACTTCGCCGTTCACTTCATAGGCGACGCAGACTTGAATTTCATCGAAACCGTCCAATACATCCAGTTTCATGATCGATAGATCATCGCATCCGTTTAAACGACTGGCGTAACGGCATGCTACCGCGTCAAACCATCCGCATCGGCGGGGACGTCCCGTAGAGGTACCGAATTCATGCCCCACTTTACGAAGACGCTCGCCGACTTCGCCGTGGTCTTCCGTCGGGAACGGTCCGTTTCCGACACGGGTGCAGTATGCTTTGACGATTCCCGTCACTTTTCCGATATCTTTCGGATTGACACCCAGACCGGTACATGCTCCCGCAGAGATTGTTGATGAACTAGTCACATACGGATAGGTTCCGTGATCGATGTCGAGCATCGTCCCTTGTGCCCCTTCGAGAAGGATTTTTTGCCCTTCATCCATCAGTTTCCAAGCCATTTGGGTCGTGTTGGCCAAAAACGGTACCAGCTTTTCGGCATAACCGTTTAATTCGGCCGTCAATTCCTCACGGCTCGGCAAGGCAATCTCCAACGCTTCGAAAATCGCTTTGTTTTGTTCGAAATATTCGATGACACGGTTGGTCAACGCTTCAACATCCCGAAGCTCGCCAAGTCGGAATCCCGCACGTGCAATTTTTTCGCTGTAAGCCGGTCCGATTCCCCGCCCCGTCGTACCGATCGCTTTTTCGCCGCGAAGCTTCTCTTTGGCCTGATCGATCAGAATGTGGAAGGTCAAAATCATATGTGCCGATTCGGATACAAACAAGCGTCCGAGCAAATTATCAAACTGCTTCATCTCTTTGATCAGCGCTTCAGGAGAAACGACTACTCCGTTACCGATAATGTTGATCGCTTTAGGGTTCAAAATTCCTGAGGGGATCAAGTGCAAAGCGTGGGTTTTACCGTCAACGACGATCGTATGTCCGGCATTGTGTCCCCCCTGATAACGGGCGACACAATCGTATTTTTGCGCGAGCAAATCAACGATTTTCCCTTTTCCTTCGTCTCCCCACTGGATACCGACAATTAAATCTGCTTTCATAATCTTCCTATTTTGTTGAATGTAATGCGTCAATCAACGCATCGGTATAGATCGCGAATCCGACCGAAACGGTATCGTCGCTCTTGTAGCGTCCGCCCATCGCGTACATCTCGTTTTTTTCGATCACTCGGAAAAAAAGTTCGTCATAATAGAGCATTTTAGCGTAATAGAGCGGGGCAATCACCACATTGGGGTGTTCCAATCCATCACACAGCTCTTTTATCTTGATTAATTCCCTTTTGATAGCCTCGGGAACGATTTCGACGACGCCCTCGATCTCATGGGCATGCTGCATATAGACCAAACGGGTCAGCCAGTCGATCTTCAGCGATAAAAACTTCTCGATATTGACATGGCGGAAATCATCCAAATCGATATTCAACATCTCCGAGAGAAGACGCGGAATATTGATATTGGAAATTTGGAGAAGTGCGGATACGTCCAATGCTTTGAGTATCCGTGTTGATTGTTCCAAGGCAACCGAAAGGTTCGGTTCTCCGATAATCTCGACACCGATTTGATACTGCTCCTCTGCGGGATAGCGATACACCGGCTGGACATAAAACCACTTTTTATGCTCCGTGTTGCCGCCGAGGCGTTTGTTGACGATACGAACGACATCGATCGTCGAATCGGCGCGCAGACTGATCGGATGGTTTTCGCTGTCATTGACACGGATCAGTTCGCGCTGATCGCAAACGCTCTGGTGCTGATGGTACGAAAACAGCGGAGTCGAAATCTCTTCAAATCCGGCTTCACTGAGCAATTCGCTCGCTTTGGTCTCGATGAGACGCTTCGTTTTTGCCGTCGCGGCAAAGTAGAGCTTCGAGCCTTCCGGAATTTCGTGTTCAAAAACCATAAGATTAAAGCCCAAAATAAACGGTGTTAAACACGCGGTTTGCCGTTCCGTCATACGCACGGCGACCCAGTTTAGCCAACGCCAACTCGACACCGTTAATAACCCATGCCGCTTCATACGGTGCAATCAGTCCCATGTGGTTAATACGGAAAATCGAATCTTTGATATGGTCTTGTCCTCCGGCGACGTTGGAACCGAACTCCTTTTTCAACAAAGAACGGATCTCCTTCGCCTGTGCATCACCGATCGTCGTCATGGAGTCGGCAGGTGCCGTCGGATAAATACTCAATCCGATGGCAACAAGCGCTTCGCGGGTCGCTTTGGCACGACGTGCCGTATCGCTGTACAGTTTTTCTAATCCGCCTTCGGCTTTAATCCGGTTCAAAATGCTCTCGAGACCGATAATCAACGTTGTTGCCGCCGTCCATGCCGTCGTGTTTTTACGCTGATTTTTAATCTCTGTCGCCAAATTAAAGTAGTACCCTTTGCCGCTTCCGATTTTCTCGACAGCCGCATTGGAAAGCCCCATCAATGCAAGCCCCGGAGGGAGCATCAGTGCTTTTTGGCTCCCTGAAATCAGACAATCGATATTGCTGACGTCGATTTTTTCGACGCCGACGGCCGTGATACCGTCAGCAATGACCATAATAGAAGGATTGTGCGCTTTGACCGCCGCCGCAATCGCTTCGGCACTGTGACGGAGACCGCCCGCACTTTCACAAATTTGAATCGCAATCGCATCGATATCGGGGTTAGCCTGAAGTGCCGCCTGAACCTCTTCAACCGTTGCCGGAGTGTCCCACTCATGCTTAATCTCAACATTGGCAATCCCGTGGGCTAGAGCAATTTTTCCGAAACGCTCACCGAATTTTCCCGAATTAATCGAGAGGAGTTTAGAGTGCGCCAGATTGATCACCGCCCCTTCCATCGCACCGGTACCGGATGAAGCCAGCATCAAAATTTCATCCATGCCGAAAAGTTCAAACAATAATGTGCGAGTCCGCTCAAAGATCGCTTCAAATTCAGGGGTGCGGTGGTGCAATGTCTCGCCTGCCATCGCGATACGTACCGATTCCGGTACAGGGGTAGGGCCTGGGGTAAAAAGTAGCATCAAAAAATTCCTTGATGGAAAGTGTCATAAATCCGCGCATTTTACCCTATATGAGGTTAGGAGAGCTTTAAGGGGGCAGGCTATGCTACAATTGCGCTAAAAAAAGAGTACAAATGACACTGTTTGATTCATTGATTTTGGGCGCCCTCGAAGGGGTTACCGAGTTTTTACCCGTCTCTTCTACGGGGCATCTCATTCTAGCCTCACAGCTTTTGGGGCTGGAACAGACCAATGCCCATAAAGCGTTTGAAGTCGCTATTCAGCTTGGAAGCATTCTGGCAGTCTTGTTTTTGTATGCCAAAGATTTGATCCGAGACAAAACCCTCTGGATCAAACTTGCCGTCGCATTTCTCCCTACCGGAGCATTGGGATTTTTGTTTTATAAACAGATCAAAGCACTCTTCGGTGTCGAAACGGTCAGTTTTATGCTGATTGCCGGAGGGATCGTTTTTCTGGCCGTCGAATATTTTCGCCGCGACAAAGGGATTGACGACGGCAAAGAGCTGGATCAGCTGACCTATAAAGAGGCCTTTTTAATCGGTCTTTTTCAAAGCGTATCGATGGTTCCTGGAACCAGCCGTTCAGGCGCTACCATCATCGGAGGGCTTTTCCTGGGGCTTAAACGCAAAAGCGCCGCCGAATTTTCGTTTCTTCTCGCGATTCCGACGATGATCATCGCCACGGCTTACGATCTGTTTAAACATCGGCATGAGATGGTAGTGGATGATTATTCGATGCTTGCCGTCGCGTTTGTGACTGCCTTTGCATTTGCGTTTGCGACAGTCAAACTGTTTGTCGGCTTTGTCAGCCGCCATACCTTCGTCCCGTTTGCGATCTACCGCATTATCGTCGGCGTCATCTTCTTCTATTTCGTAGCAACGCTTCCCGCATGAGTGCGTAAAAACTTGATCTGATCGATCAAAATTTTCGCCAGTTCCAACGCTTTGGAACGGTGCGAAAGCCCTTTTTTCACATCGTTCGGCAATTCGCCCAATGTTTGATCGTATCCGCTCGGAATAAAAATCGGATCGTATCCAAACCCGTTTTCGCCGCGAAGAGAGGTAATCACATCCCCATGCATCCATCCGTGAACACAGCTTTCCCCCTCACGGGACACCACCGCAATCGCCGCCGTGTAATGGGCGGGCGATGTTTCAACCCCTTTCTCTTTTAACGCTTCGACGAGTTTAAGGAGGTTATCCCGATCGCTTGAGCCTTCTCCGCCGTAGCGGGCGCTGTATATCCCGGGAGCCCCTCCCAGCACATCGACGCTGATACCGCTGTCATCGGCGATCACGATCGCATCATCATCGCCCAATGCCGAAAAGACGGCGCGCGCTTTGATCAGTGCGTTGGCTTTGAACGTTGCTCCGTCTTCGACGATCTCGAACCCCTCGATCAAATCCGTATAAGGAAAGACTTCCCGATCGTGCAATAATTCGATAATTTCCCGTACTTTTCCTTTATTGGAAGTGGCTAGAACAACTTTCACGCGGCAATCCTTATAGCAGACTTTAGCCATTTTCATTTATCAAATGTTTCATCTGCCGTTGTATTATAATGGCAGAAATTTTAGCTAACCCAAGGTCATAGTGTGTTTAAAACCGTCCTACCACTTTCTGCGATTTTATCGCTCCGCTTTTTCGGTCTTTTTCTCGTTCTTCCGATTCTCTCGACGTATGCATTGGGAATGGAAGGTTCCACTCCTCTCTTAGTAGGGGTTATTGTCGGCGGTTATGCCCTGACACAAGCGATTTTTCAAGTCCCGTTCGGCACGATGAGTGACAAAATAGGTCGCAAACCGACGCTATTGATCGGACTGGTAATTTTTCTGGTCGGCTCAATCATCTGTGCGGTGAGCGGCGATATCTACATGCTCATGATCGGGCGTTTCTTGCAAGGTGCAGGTGCGATCGGGGCCGTCATTCCCGCGATGATCAGCGACCTCGTTCCCGAAGAAAAACGGGGACATGCTATGGCATTGATGGGGGGGACCATCGCGATCAGTTTTGCATTGGCCATGGCAATCGGGCCGGTCATCGGAGCCTATTTCGGTGTTCAATCACTCTTCTGGATTACGGGTCTCCTTTCGATAGCGGCTATGCTGATCTTGTTTACCAAAGTCCCGACTCCTCCGAAGATTCATCATATCTACCACTCCAGCACTACTACGGCCGATATTCTCAAAGACCCGAATCTCCTGAGCATGATCGTCACCAACGGAATGCAAAAAGGGCTGATGACTGTCGCTTTCGTCATTATTCCTATCCTTTTAATTCAGCCCGAATACGGTTTTTTATGGGACAAAAAAGAGCTGTGGCACGCCTATCTTCCGGCAATGTTCATGGGGCTTGTCGCGATGGGGCCTGCTGCGGTATTCGGAGAAAAACACAATAAACCCCGTGAAATCTTTCTCCTCTCTATCGTCTTGTTTATCGTAGCTTTTACTCTCATGGGCTTTGCAACAAAAGGATGGGAATTCATTCTGGGTGTTGTCAGCTTTTTTATCGCGTTTAATATGATGGAACCGCTCGTTCAGTCGATGATCTCAAAATTTGCTAAAGTACACCAAAAAGGGGCCGCACTTGGAATCGCGAACGGGTTTGCTTATTTTATGACCTTTGTCGGCGGGACTCTCGCGGGGATCGCATTACAATACTCGAACCGTGAGACGTTGGCAATCGGATTGATCGTCGTGACCACTTTGTGGTTATTATGGACGTTTAAAATGCAAAATCCTCACCGTTATTCACATTTGTATCTTCCGATGGAAGAAATAGATCAGGAAAAACTCTCCGGATTGGAGCATGAACATATTGCGGAATGGTATATCAACGAGACAGAAAACGTCGTTGTCGTCAAATACCGTAAATCGCTGATTGAAGAAGAGGCTATCAAAGCCAAAATAGTTAAAGGTTAGAGTTTAATTACTCTAACCAATGTCCCCGCTTCCAAATCTCCGTCCTCTTCGCCGCAAATCATTAAACCGGCATTTCCCAGAAGATTCGTCAAAATAGCAGAGCTTCCACTCTTCTTTCCCTCAAAATCGACCCAATAACGTCCATCTTCGAAGGAAAGATTACAGGCGGTAAATTCGCTTTTGTTAGAACGTTTTGCAAACGGCACTTTAAGCGTCGCCTCAATCGGCTCATACGGATTTTCCATCCCCATCATCCGCGCGATCAGAGGTGCTGCATAAAGGATAAACGTTACCGTCGACGAGTAAGCAAATCCCGGCAACGAGATGATGAACTTTTCACCCCGCTGCGCCACCATCACATGCTGACCGGGCTTGATGTTGACCCCTTTGAAAATTACGTCTGCACCGAGTTTTGGGACGATATGCTTCACGAAATCGTAATCACCGACGCTGACGCCGCCGGTACTGACGATAATATCGGCAGAACGCATCGCCTCTTCAAAACGCTCCATGATCGCATGTTTATCATCGCCGACGATCCCGAGTTGGATGCTTTTAGCCCCCAATGAATCGACCAACGCCTGAAGCGTGTAGCTGTTTGAACTGCGTATCTGCCCCTCATGGCGAGCACTTTCACCGATGTCGAGAACTTCGCTTCCCGTGGCGATGATAGCCACACGCGGAGGCTGTGTCACCCGAATCATCACGCGGTTGATCCCGGCCAAAACGCCGATCTCGGCAAAACCGAGTTTGGTCCCTTTCGAAATCAGCACTTCCCCTTCATGGTAGCTCTCCCCGACAGGACGTACTGCGAAACCTTTCGGAACAGGTTTTTCGATAACGATTTCATCACCTTCTACGCGGACGTTTTCGATAGGGACAAGGGTATCGGAACCTTCCGGCATCAACGAACCGGTAAAGGTCTTGATGCACACTCCGCTCATGACGCTTCCGATCTCATCGGCTCCCGCAGGATTGTCGCCGTGGATGATGAACGATTCAAACTCTTCGAGATCGCTATGGACGATCGCATACCCGTCCATCGACGAAGTGGGATGAAGCGGATAATCTTCCTGTGCTACGATATCCTCTGCCAGAATCCTCCCGAGGGCGTTGCCCAAAAAGACATTTTCGCCGCGTAAACTTCCCATCGGCAGAAGACTGATCATATTTTGAGAGGTCTCGTATGAAATCATACTCACGAAATCCCTCCGAGTATCCCGGCTCCGGCAATCGGAGTCGAACGATCACGCGCATACACGCGTTTGCCGTCTTTGAGATCGTATTTCCAAATCGGAGCCGAAGCTTTGAAATCTTCGACGAACCGCTCGATGGTTTCCAGCGCCACCCGTCGTTTCGGCGAAAATACCGCCGCAATATAGCTCGACTCGTGTACCAACACATCGCCGCGGCTATGAGCCATTTTCAAAGTTGCCCCCGACGGGGACGTTTTTGCGACCCATGCTTCAAACCATGACGTGAGGATAGGTTCGTAAACATCGAAGCTCAACCCTTCGATTCCGTCCTCTTCGCGTACCGTTCCGACAAACGGAATATACGCACCGTAATTGTTCGACGCCTCTTGAGCATACCAACGGGTCAAAATTTCCGGAACATTCAAAGCCCCGTCATACAATTCCAACACGCTCACCCTCCGCACACGGGAGGAAGAAGAGAGATGCGATCTCCCTCTTTCAGCGGCGTATCCAGCGATGCGACCAAAGTATCATTCAGTGCAACCGCACAGCTCTCTATCCACGGTCCCATCTCTTCATCGTTTTTTAATGCTTCGGCAACATCGCGCAAGGATGCAGCTTCCATCGTCAGCGGAGCCTTTTGAATCGGTCCTAAAAATTCGATTGTCACCATGACAATTCCTCTATTTCAGTTGAGTTTTAATAGAGCCGATTATAGCAAAAGAGAACTAACAGAGCCTTGTTAGCCGAGGATTTAGTATAATACCCCCCTACTTACCTAAGAGGGATCATCCTTGATTTTCGGAAAAATCGATTTTATCAATCTTCTGCCGTTTCATGTTTTTATCAAACGTTACGCCCGTACAAGCCGTTTCCACCAAAGTCTCCTCCATCACAAAGGAGTCCCCTCCTCCTTGAACCGAGAATTCGCGGCTCGACGCATCGATGCGGCTTTTATCTCCAGTATTACGGCCCAAAGCTGCCTCCGATTCGGTGTCGGAATCGTTGCCCAACGCGAAGTGCTCAGCGTGATCGCATTGCCGTGCGACGAAGATAAAAAAGATGCCGATTCCGCGACTTCCAACCTTCTCGCCCGCGTCTTGGAAGTCCACGGAGAGGTATTGATCGGGGACAAGGCGTTACGCCATTACTACAGCGGCAAAGAGCATATCGATTTGGGAAGAGTATGGCATGAGCGAACCCGTCTCCCTTTTGTTTTTGCCCATTTGTGCACCCATCATCACAGCGAGGAGCTCCGTCGTCTCAGCCGTGCATTCGTCCGGACAAAAATCAAAATTCCTTACTATATTCTGATGGAAAATTCCCGAAAAAGTGCCATGACGCCGACACAAATCACCGATTATCTGCGCTATATCAGTTATAAGGTAGGGATTAAAGAGGAAAAAGGGTTTAAAAAATTTGCAAAAGAGGCAAGACAAAGAGGGTTGACCCCCTCTTTACGAGAAATCCGTTATTGATGCGCCAGAAGCGCGTCGATACGCGCCAATGTCTCATCCACTCCGATAATCGCCATCACCGTATCCAATCCGGGACCGGAGAGTTTTCCCATCAACGCAATCCGAAGCGGTTGACCGATTTTTCCGAATCCGATCTCTAACTGCGCTACGACCGCTTCCATCACGTGATGATAATCGGTAGGCAAATGCAATTCGCCCCCGTTTTTCAGAGCTTCGGCAAACGTTTGGAGAATCGCTTTGCTCTCTTCTTTATACCCTTTTTTGAGGGCTGCTTCGTCGAATCCGGCAGGACGAACCAAAATCTCATTGATCTGATTGGCCATTTCGACCAACGTTTTCGAACGTTCTTTCAATGCATCGAGCAAGATTTCACGCTTGTCGTGGCTTACCAGCATGACACCGTAGAACTCTAACAATTCACACAATTTTTCATTC
This sequence comes from uncultured Sulfuricurvum sp., assembly GCF_937936435.1. Classification (GTDB taxonomy): domain Bacteria; phylum Campylobacterota; class Campylobacteria; order Campylobacterales; family Sulfurimonadaceae; genus Sulfuricurvum. The sequence goes on from NZ_CALDDG010000008.1 coordinate 25,542, forward strand.
GGCATATTTTTGATGTAATGGCTGTTGAGCCAATCGAGTTTTTCGGCATTATAGACCGACGCGGAACGGTTAATGTCGCTCGGATCGAAAAGCTCCAGCATCTCTTGCAAAGAAAAAATCTCCTGATCGCCGTGACTCCATCCCAGACGGACCAGAAAATTGAGCAGTGCTTCAGGAGTATATCCCAAGGTTTTGTACGCCATAACGTCGGTCGCTCCGTCACGTTTGGAAAGCTTTTTCCCTTCGTGATTGTGAATCATCGGAACATGGAAAAATTTGGGAACCGGAAAACCGAGCGCTTCATACACAACGATCTGCTTCGGTGTATTAGAGAGGTGGTCATCTCCGCGGATAACGTCCGTCACACCCATCAACGCATCGTCCACGGCGACGACAAAGTTATACGTCGGCGTACCGTCGGCACGGGCGATGATAAAATCATCCAAGATATCGGCGACGTTAAATACGACGTCCCCTTTGACCCCGTCATGTACCGTGATCGACCCCTCTAGCGGTGCTTTGATACGGATAACCGCTTCACGCCCTTCCGGCGGCGTTCCGGCAAAATCACGATAGCGGTTGTCGTATTTCGGGCGCTCTTTGCGCGCACTTTGTTCCTCGCGAAGCGCTTCAAGCTCTTCTTTGGACATATAGCATTTATACGCTTTCCCCGCATCGAGCAGTTTTTGGGCATATTCCTGATAAATCGGCAAACGGTTCGATTGATACTCGATCACACCGTCGTGTTCCAGCCCGACCCATTTAAACGCCTCGACAATGGCCAATGCCGCCGCTTCATCATTTCGGCTGAAATCGGTATCTTCGATACGAAGCAAAAATGTACCGCCGTTACGGCGCGCCCACAGATAACTCAATAACGCCGTACGCAAACCACCGATATGAAGATAACCGGTCGGGCTCGGAGCGAATCTGGTAACTACCATCAAAATTCCTTTTGGATACAATTGCGCAATTTTAGTTGAGGCTATGTTAAAAGCGGGTAAAATGAGCTTCTAACCTATCAGGAGCGTTTATGCGACCGTTATTACTTTCAACGTTATTAGCCTCATTTTTATGGAGTGCCCCCGTAGGCGGTGTGAGCGTATTAGTCAAAAATACCCCTATCACCATGTATGAAATCCAAGAAGAGATGAAACAAAGCGGCACGAGCGCTAAACAAAGCGCCGACACGCTGATCCGTAAAAAACTGGAACAGCTCGAAGCGCAAGAGAAAAAAATCACCGTCTCTTCCGCGGAAATCAATGAAGAGATCCAGCGGATGGCAGCACAGAACAACCTCTCGGTCGATCAATTCATCAATGCGATGCAAACGGTGCGCGGCTTGGATGAAAAAGGGCTCAAAGCTAAAGTATCCGAAAGTATTACCGGTCAAAAGCTCTATAACTCGATCGCGTTTTCCAAGATGGGACAGCCGAGCGCCGAAGAAGAGGCCGAATACTATCAGCTTCATCTCGATGAATTCTCCCGTCCTGAGAGCTTTGACGTCACTACCTACTTTGCTGCTTCTCAAGAAGCGCTGCAAGCCAAAATCGCCGATCCGATGCGCCATATCGAAAGCATTCAGAGTAAAGAAGAGAATATCCCCTACGGTGCGATTAATCCTCAACTCGCCCAAATTATGAATAAGATCCCTGTCGGCAGCTTCGGACCGATTCTCCCTAACGGTCAAAACGGCTTTATGAGTTTTTACATGCGCGACAAACAAAATGTCGTTACCGAAAACCTCGATTCCGTTCGTCCTCAAATCGACAACATGATCGTCGGTGAGAAACGGAACCAAGTCTTAAACGATTACTTTACCCGTCTCAGACTCAGCGCCGATATCAAAGTTCTTCGTCTTCCCGAATAATTCCAAAAACGGTACGGTCTTTACGACTGTACCATCTCGTTCAAGATCGAAAACAATTCTACACTCGATTTCTCTGCCTCTTCAAAACACTGTGCAATCGCTTTCGCATGTTTAATCGGATCTTCTTTTAGTAACTGCATCGCTTTGCGCACCGCTTCGTGAACCTGTTTATGCGGCTCTAAAAGTTTGGAATACGAAGGGTGTGCCGCAAAGACCGATTTTCCGTCTCCGTGTTCATACCATTGTCCGAGAGCACACGAATGATGATCGCTGAATTCACTGCTTACTTTACCTTCAAATCCTGCCGAATACGCATTATTTTTGAAAATCATATGATCGATTTTTGCCATATTGGTAAATATTTGATAGCTGATCGACTGATTGTCTTCTTTGATCCGTTCGACGTTTTGGATCAGATGTTCCAATACGATTTTAAATTGATCCAGTTTTTGTGCCGAATCGAGCGCATACTCTTCTACCCGTTCGCTATTTTCCAACATTCCGACAGAGTTTTGTTTAAGAACACTGATATTGGCTTCGACTTCACTCGTCGCTTTTTGGGTCCGTTCCGCCAATTTGCGCACTTCATCGGCAACGACGGCAAATCCGCGTCCGTGTTCCCCTGCCCGTGCCGCTTCGATCGCCGCATTCAACGCCAATAAATTCGTTTGGTCCGAAATATCTTTAATCAGGGTAATGACATTGGAAATTTCGCTGACATTATGATTGAGCTGTTCGGAGTTCGAACGCGAATCGTTGATCATTTCAGTAATATTGGACATGGTTGCCATAATCTCATCGGTTTGAGAGCTGACATCGTCAACCACTTTTCCGGTCTCGTGATTGAGTACATTTACCTCATGGAGATTTTTAATATTGCTCTCCAACGAGCTTCGAAGACTTCCGGCATTGGAGATTGAGCCTTGAATCATGCTATGCGCCAAAATCAAAGAGGTTTCGTTTTTTTGCATCTGCTCTTGTGAAAGAGCCTGAGCCCTCATCGCTTCTTCCGCCCGCTGTTCCACCGTTCGTGCGATGTTTTGTACTTTTTCGATAAAGATATTAAAACTCTGCGCCGCTTTCCCGATCTCATCATTGGACGAAACCTTAAGCCGTTTACTCAAATCGGCGTCTCCGCTGGCAAGCTCTTTTGCAATATCATCCAGATTCTCGATCGGATCAATAACCGCACGTCGTACGATAACGATCAGCAAAATGAGGATAACGACATCAAGCACCGACATAATAATGACCTGACGCAGCAATGAGTCTTCCGATTGGTTAATCAGATTTTCAACCGTTTCCAGTTTTTTTGCCGACAGCGCATACCCGACTTGTTCTCCGGAATAGTCTTTGATCGCTATCGGAGTCACATAATAATGATCCGTAGTAAACGCACCGTTTTTCGGATTAAAATCGGCACCGTTCAATTCATTCAAAAATGTTTTGTCGACAACGTCCGCTTTAACGGCCAATGTATAATTCTTCCCTATTTTTTGGGCATCTTTTAACTCTTTTGCAGTATCAAGATAGCGGTTATCCAGAGCAATGATTAATTCCGAATCGAAATTTTTACGCATATCTTTGACGACAGAGTTCAACCCTTGCATAAACTCGACCGAGCCGATATATTCGCCTCCTGAAAGGATCGGAGCAATCCCCCGCAATTCAAGCCCTGCATTGCCGATCTCAATCGCGACCAACGGCTTTCGGCTCTCTTTAACCGCAAGAATCGTTTTACGAAATCCGCTCAAATCATCACCGTATTTTTCAGGTTTCCATACCCGAATAAAACTGTGAACATCCCGATCATGAACATGAATCTTGATGTTACCGAATTTGGTGTTCTCTTTATACTCTTTCGAAAGAGACTTCAAATTCCGAAGTGTCCCTTCACGATCGCCGCTAAGCAACCCTTCAATAATGGCATTGTTTTTTGAGATGCTGATGGCATTTGTGATCCCGACACTGCTTTTCGCGTCGATCGCTTCTTCAAAAACCGTTGTGGTCTCTTTCGACTGTGACGTGTAAATGTCTTCACGAATTTGGTTCACTGAGAGGAGGTAGTTTATCAAGACGACGACAAAACCGATCAAAATCGATGCGATTAAGGGGATATGTACTTTTTGTGCGATACTGAGATTATTCATGCGTACCTCGCTTCTGTATTTTATTGAACTGACAGACAATATAAACAATTATAGTATTGTTGAACTGTAAAATTAGCGTAAAAATACAAAATAAAGGGGTGAAGAAGTGTGAAAGCGACACATTTTGCCTATTCAAAGGCAAGATAAAGTTTTATTATGTGTATCGGTGTATAAATATATTACAACAGCACTCAGCCGTTGTAATGTTCGAGGTATTTTGTATCGAAATTATTCGTGATAAAATCGGGATTTTTCATCATTTTCATATGGAACGAAATCGTTGTTTTAATCCCTGTAATCGTAAACTCGCTTAGCGCACGGTGCATACGGGCAATTGCTTCGTCACGATCTTTGCCGTAAACGATCAATTTTCCGATCATCGAATCGTACGTCGGCGGGACAATATAACCCGCATGTGCATGGGTATCGATACGGACGTTGCGTCCGCCCGGAGCGATCCATTGTGTGATTTTTCCCGGACACGGTAAAAATTTAATCGGATCTTCCGCCGTAATCCGACACTCGATCGAATGCCCGGTAAGAACAATACTCTCTTGCGGCGGAAGCGCTTCCCCTTCCGCAACACGGATCATCAATTCGATCAAATCGAGTCCGCTCACCATCTCCGAAACACAGTGTTCGACCTGAAGACGGGTATTCATCTCCATGAAATAAAAGTTTTTATCGGCATCCAGGAGATATTCGAACGTCCCCGCACCTTCGTATTGGATATATTTGGTAGCGCGAACCGCCGATGCGTGAAGTTCTGCACGTATCTCGGGCGTCAGGGCGACGGCTGGCGACTCTTCAATCAATTTTTGATGACGACGCTGCATCGAGCAATCGCGTTCTCCGATATGAAGGACATTGCCGTGACTGTCTGCAATCACCTGAACCTCGATATGGCGCGGATTTTTAATGAATTTCTCCATGTAAATCGTTCCGTCGCCGAATGCCGTAATCGCTTCGGCTTCAGCTGCCAAAAATGCGTTCTCAAGATAACTTTCGTCTTCAACAACCCGCATACCGCGACCGCCGCCGCCGGCGGCTGCTTTCAAAATGACCGGATAACCAACCTCTTTTGCCCGTTTCGCGGCATCCGCGATATCGGTAATCGCCCCTTCCGAACCCGGAACGACAGGAACACCGGCCGCAATCATGACATCTTTGGCTTTGGATTTATCCGACATCAAAACCATAACTTCAGGCGTCGGTCCGATAAATTTGATCCCGTGATGAGTACAGATTTCTACAAAGTGTTGGTTTTCACTTAAAAATCCGTATCCCGGAAATACCGCGTCGCATCCGCTGATTTCGCATGCCGCGATAATCGAAGGGATATTTAAATAACTTTGGGAGCTCGGTGCCCCTCCGATACAAATCGCCGCATCCGCCAGTTTGAGATACGATGCATCTTTATCTGCCGTTGAATAAACAGCTACCGCCTCTTTCCCCATCTCTTTGATAGTACGGATAGCACGAAGCGCAATCTCGCCGCGGTTCGCGACCAAAATACGTTTGATTTCTGCCATGATTAGAGCTTCTCGACGGCAAAAAGAGGCATATCGTATTCTACGGCCTGAGCATCGGAAACCAATACGCTGACGATTTTACAGTCGAATTCAGCTTCCAATTCATTCATGATTTTCATCGCTTCGAGCACTGCGATCACTTGTCCTTTTTTAACGCGGTCACCCACTTTGACAAACGGTGCCGAATCCGGAGAAGGAGCAGCGTAAAATGTCCCGACCATCGGAGAGAGAATCATATCGCCTGCATGAACCGGAGCCGCAGGGGCAGATTCTGCCGTAGTCGCAGCCACAGGTGCCGCCGCAACCGCTGCTGCAGGAGCAGCCATTACCGGTGCCGCTACCACGCCGATATTTTTTTCCAATTCAATCGAAAAAGCATCTTGAGTAATTTTTAATTTTGAAAGAGTACTGGCGTCAAACTCTTGCAAAAGGGCTTTAATTTGTTTCATATCCATGTGAAAAGGCTCCTAAAAGTAGGGTAATAGATGTGCTATACTACCACAAATATTTTTAAGAACGGATAGTGCGATGGGTCTCAAAAGCGACGGATGGATTCGGGAAAAAGCGTTAAATGAGGGGATGATCACCCCTTTTTGCGAAGATCAGGTGGGTGTCGGAGTCGTCAGTTACGGCCTTAGTTCGTACGGATACGATATCCGTGTAACCAATGAATTTAAAATTTTTACCAACCTCAATTCGACGGTCGTTGATCCGAAACATTTTGATGACATGAATGTCGTCGATTTTGTCGGCGATGTCTGCATCGTCCCGCCAAACTCGTTTGCATTGGCACGAACGGTCGAGTTTTTCAAAATTCCGCGCGACGTTTTAGCAATCTGTCTGGGTAAATCGACATATGCACGTTGCGGGATCATTGTTAATGTCACACCGTTCGAACCGGAATTCGAAGGGCATATCACCATCGAAATTTCCAATACGACTCCCCTTCCCGCAAAAATTTATGCCAATGAAGGGATAGCACAAGTCCTCTTTTTACAGGGAGATGAAATGTGTGAAACCAGCTACAAAGATAAAAGCGGCAAATATCAGGGACAAGAGGGAATCACCCTTCCTAGAATTCTCAAATAACCCCTCTTCCCTATAAAATATTGCTCTTGTAAGGTTTTTAGAGGGACGGGGATGCTAAAATTTCAAAAATTCATTCTCTAAGGAATACCGATGCTACACGAATACCGCGATGTCATCACACATATGAAACAAAACGATGCGGCAAATGCCCACTTTTTGAAAATTTTCGATAAACACAACGATCTTGACACTCAAATCGCAAAAGCTGAAAGCGGTGAGATTCCTATGACCGACGCCGAAATCGAAAAACTCAAAAAAGAAAAACTGTTGCTCAAAGATGAAGCGTACGCTATGATCATCGAGTACAAAAAAGCAAACAATCTCTAAAACAGAGTTCGTTTCTCCCTTATTTGGGGAGATACTCTCCTCTTCATATGATTTCTCTTTTCTTCTTTACTTTTCAACATTAAAAAGATACGATTAACTATCTCATAACTTTTAGGAATGCCTATGGTATCCGCAATGTCTTACAGCGCTTTAGCCGAGTTTGGAAGAACCTTATTAAAACGCCCTACCTTGCAAGAGGGCCTGCCGATTATCTCCGAATATGCCAAACAAGTCAGCGGTGCCGAACGCTGCTCCATTTTCATTTATAATCCAAAAATCCAAATGCTTTGGACGACGCTCGCAGACGGTGCCGAAAAGATCATGGTTCATCAAGATGACGGCATTGTAGGTCACACGGTTAAAGAGGGGAAACCGATTCTGGTCAACGACCCGTACGACGATCCCCGTTTTTTAGCGATGATCGATCAAAAAACCGGTTTTGTAACCGAAAATATTGCATCCATTCCCATCTTCGATTCGACACGCCGGATCATCGGGGTGTTTCAACTGCTCAATAAACCCGGAGGGTTTTCACGCGAAGATGCCAAATTTATGATTTTTTTCGCCCACTACATCAGCGGTTATCTCGAGCTTGCCATGTTATTCGACGATGAAGCCAAAATATTAACCAAAGGGGTAGAATGAGCCTGCAAATATACCAACGAATTGCCGATTTCGGCAAAAAACTGACTCAACTCGATCATATCGATACCGCACTGCCCACAATATCCGAAGAAGCGAAAGCGATTGTCAATGCTGAACGGTGTTCCATATTTATCGTGGATCATGCCGGCAGCATGCTTTGGACGAAACTCAGTGACGGAGTCGGAAAAATCGCCATCGGCATCGATTCGGGAATCGTCGGTGACACCGTCAAAAATAAAAAAGCGCAATTGGTCAACGATCCTTATGAAGATAGCCGTTTTCTCGCCAAAATCGATGAGAAAAGCGGTTTTGTCACCCGTAATATTCTCGCCGTTCCGATTTTCAACTCACGCCAAGAAGTCATCGGCGTCATTCAACTGCTAAATAAATATAATGGCGACTTTACCGAAAACGATGAAGGGATTATCAGCTTTTTTGCCAATTACATCAGCGGAACGCTGGAACTGGCTCTTTTAATGGAAAAAAAATAGACTAAAGCAATTCACGCTGTATCCAATGACTCAGCACGTATAATCCCCACACGTGTTGTTTGAATCGTCCCCGTCTTGCCAGTTCAAGATATTTTTCCACTATTTCGGGATAAAACATCCCGGTTTTATCGTTTACCTCGCGTATCAGATCGATCCGGCCCGAAGCGATCAGCCACTCCATATACGGGTTGGAAAACCCTTTTTTCTTTCGATCGATAATTTCATCGCTCAAATAGTTTCGGGCAATTTGTTTAAGGAGCGTCTTAGTCTCCCCCTCACCGATGCGGAGTATCGGGTCGACAGAGAGAATCGTTTCGGCCAGCCGATGATCCAGAAACGGAGTCCGCGCTTCTATCGTATGCGCCATCGAAACGCGATCCAGCTTTGTCAGGAAATGTTCTCCGACAAAAAGTTTCAAATCGATCATGCTGTACCACATACTCGGATCCGAGTGGGCGCTTTGGACAAAGTTCTGACGGTATTTCTCCAAAAAACGGAGAGAATCGTTATCTCTAACATTGCGCCGAAATAATAGATTCTGCTGTAAATCGGTAAATTTTTCTCCCGACGTGCGGAACAACAGCGTATCGTCGAAGACACGTTTGTACCATTCCCACTCCCGATTCATCGAAAAATGGGCATGAAAATATTTTTTCAGCCAGTTCTTATGGTGTAGCGATGCCGCTTTTTCGATGTCGAGATATTCAAAATACTGACGGTATCCCAAGAACAACTCATCACTCCCTTCTCCGCTTAAAACGACTTTGTGCCCCTCTTGCGCGATGCGCCCGAACAACAGATACAGCGGCAAAGCCGCCGGGTCGTTTAGCGGCTCGTCCATTTGGAACAACAGTTCATCCAGACGATTGTGAAACTCTTCCTTGGAAATAATCACTTCCGTATGTTCGAGTCCTATATAATCTGCCGTTGCTGCAGCGTTTTTTCGTTCATCGTAATTATCGTATTCGTCGTACCCCAAGGTAAAAACAGGGAGTTTTTTCCCCTGACGCGAGGCGATGGCACAAATCATCGCGCTGTCCAAACCTCCCGAAAGCAATGCCGCTACAGAGGCATCGGTATCAAGTCGCATCTCAACCGCACGATGCAGCTGCGCTTCAATCCGGCGAATGGCCTCTTGTCGATCCGTTATTACGGATGGCGTAGACGGCAAAGGAGTATAGTAACTATGTCTTGTAATCGCCCCCTTCTCATAACAAAGCCACTCGCCACTCTCAAGTTTTTCAATTCCCTGATAAAAAGTGTACGGCGGAGCAGGAGCCAAAAAGGATAAATAAGAGTGTAACGCCTCATCATTCATCCTCACAGTCGATAAAAACGGTTTGATCGCCTTGATCTCCGATGCAAAAACGAATGCATTTTTCCCTTCATGGTAGAATAAAGGTTTTTTCCCGAATCTGTCTCGAACCAGATAAAGTTTCTCTCCATCCAAAAGGGCAAAAGCAAACATCCCTTCGAATTGTTCGACACATGCTATCCCCCACTTTTCATATGCAGCCAGGATCACTTCGGTATCACCTGATGTCGTCCATTCGGATAGATTTAACCGCTCTCGAATCTCTCGATAGTTGTATATCTCGCCGTTAAAACTGATCATTACCTTCCCGCGACGCATAGGCTGATGAGATCGCGGATGAGCATCGGTAATCGATAAACGCTGATGTGCCAGAAATACCCGTTCTTGTTCTACGATGCCGCAATGGTCCCGTCCGCGGTGAATTAACATACCTAACGCCTCACGGGCTTTAAGAGGAGAGTAATCACCGAGAATTCCGAATACACCGCACACGTGAAACCTTTTTTTTCGCAATTATACGCTATCATAACCTAACAAATAAGAGGAAGTAGCCGCCGCATGTCTCCGATTTTCATCCAAGCTTTCGCTTCTTTGGGTCTTTTCATGTTCGGGATGCTTTATCTCGAAGACTCTCTTAAAAAAGCGGCAGGTTCTTCATTTAAGCGGTGGGTCAAAATCTCGACCGATACCAATGCAAAAGCTCTCACCACAGGAACAGTCGCGACTGCCGCATTGCAAAGTTCCTCTGTCGTCACGTTAATGGCACTCTCTCTGGTCGGAGCGGGGTTGATGAGTCTTCAAAGCTCCATCGGAGTCATCTTCGGTTCCAACATCGGGACGACAGCCACAGGATGGATTATTGCTATCATCGGATTCAAATTTGATATCAAACTGATCGCCCTTTCCATGGTGGGATTCGGCGGTATCGGAAGCGTCCTCGCCGGAGAAGGGAGACTTCGGCATACCTTCGGAGGAATCACCGGATTCGGTTTGATTTTTTTAGGGCTCGAGGGCTTAAAAGAGAGTTTTTCGACTCTCTCGTCCACAGTTGATATCGAGTCCCTTCGCGGCTACAATGTGTTGGTTTTTCTCGGTGTCGGCTTGCTCCTGACCGCTATCATCCAAAGCAGCTCAGCATCGATCGCAATTGCCCAAAGCGCTTTATATACTGGGATTTTAAATTTCGATCATGCGGCAGCATTTGTCATCGGAGCCAATGTCGGAACGACAGTAACAGCCATTATCGGAGCGATCGGAGGTTCGAGTGACAAAAAACGGGCGGCATTGGCCCACATTTTGTTTAACGTAACTACCGGAATCATTGCTTTTGCCTTGCTTCACCCCATGACATGGGGAGTCACCCACATCGGACTGCACCAAAGCGTCGAGGCCCTGGCTCTATTTCATACCGTCTTCAACATCATCGGTGTCGTTGTATGGTATCCGCTGATCACCCCGCTTTCGCAATGGCTTCTAAAGCGGTTCCACGTTGTCAAACCTTCCCCTACCCTGTATATTCACAACGTTTCTCAAACCATTCCCGCTCTGGCGCACGAAGCACTGCGCAAAGAGGTATATCATCTCGGACACGAAGTATGTTCATTTGCCGTTTCCGCCATCAATATCCCTCCCCAAGAGGGACTTAAGCACCACGGTTCCATCTCGAAAATCCTGGAGGCGTATAAAGAACCTCTGGAACTCGCACCTTTGCACCTCTATCACGATCTGCAACTGTTACAAGGAGAGATACTCGACTATGCTTCGTCTCTTTCCCAAAAAATTCAGCTTCCCGCCGTTCGTGATGATTTTGACAAGACGCTTGCCATGGCGACCTACCTCATCAGTGCATCCAAATATCTCAAAGACCTGCTTGACGACATCGGTATGCTCAACGAAACCGATACGCTGGAAATCGCCGCTTTTTACCATGAGTTTCGCTACCAAATCCTGGCATTGAGCATGCATTACAACGATTGGCTCGACGGAGATGAAAATGCTCCGCAGGAACTCGAAGAGCTCTTTACAAAACTCGATACCAGTTACAAGAACAGCGTCGGCATCCTCAATGATATGATCACCGATTATAAAATTTCCAAACAAATGACTGCGATCTTCATGAATATCACCCACCTGACTCGAAATTTTTCAAAAGCACTGTACAAAAGTATGAACGGGCAAAGAGATTAAATGAAATCTATCTTCTTAATTCAAACACATTGAAAGTATCTCTACGAGTACCCATGCTAAAAAAACTCAGACATCTTAAAACCCATCCAGGATTTATGAAGTATTTCAAAAATACCTCATGGTTGTTTGGAGAAAAAATCCTCCGTATGATCGTAGGATTATTTGTCGGAGTCTGGGTAGCGCGGTATTTAGGACCAGAACAATTTGGTCTTTTTAGTTATGCCCAAAGCTTTGTCGGATTATTTGTTGTTATAGCTACATTAGGGCTTGACAGTATCATTATACGAGAACTAGTGCATGATGAACGTCATAAAGATGCATTATTAGGAACTGCTTTTTGGCTAAAGTTAATCGGAGCTATTTTAGTTCTTATAACATTGGCTATTGCAGTGAACTTTACCTCAAATGACACCTATACTAATAGTCTTGTCTTTATCATCGCATCCGCCACAATTTTTCAATGTTTCAACGTCATTGATTTTTATTATCAAGCTAAAGTACTGGGCAAATATATTGTTTACTCTAATGTCATCAGCCTCTTGGTCTCTTCGATAGTCAAAATCGCTCTTATCCTCATTAAAGCACCGCTTATCGCCTTCGCTTGGGCAATTGCTTTTGATAGCATAGTTCTAGCGATGGGATATCTTTTCTTTTATCTCAAGAATCATTCGTTATTCACCATTCAGCACTTAACTTTTAATAAAAACATAGCTTTTAGCCTATTAAAAGATAGCTGGCCTCTGATTCTTAGCGGGATGGTTATCGCTGTCTATATGAGAATAGATCAAGTCATGATCAAAGAAATGTTGGGAAATGAAGCTGTCGGACAATATGCTGCGGCAGTGCGAATCAGTGAAGCATGGTATTTTGTCCCTATGGTAATTGCATCTTCAGTTTTTCCTGCAATTATAAATGCAAAAAAAATCAGTGAAGAGCTTTACTACGCGCGACTGCAACAGCTCTATAATTTTATGGTATGGTTATCCATTGCTATTGCCTTTCCTTTGACATTTTTATCTGATTGGATAATAAACCTTTTATATGGAGAACAATATAATCAAGCAGGAAGCGTGCTAATGATCCATATTTGGACTGGAGTATTTGTATTCTTAGGAGTTGCGAGTGGAAAGTGGTATGTTTCAGAAAATTTGCAAAAGTTAGCTTTCTCTCGCACTTTTTACGGTGTCATTGTTAATATACTTTTAAATATACTGATGATACCAAAGTTTGGTATCTATGGTGCTGCTATAGCAACATTAATATCGCAGGCAGTAGCTTCTTATATTGCAGATTTGTTTTCGAAAAAAACAAGAAATAACTTTATTATGAAAACGAAATCATTGCTACTTGTAACTTAGGAAAAAGATGCTAAATATATCCAAAAACATGATGCAACTTATATGTCATCCAAAGCTCTTAAAAACACTTTTATCCATGAATTCAAATGGATATTTGAAAAACATAGGTTGGATTAATTCGTATAATGAAATGATGCCTTTAGATAATGAAGGCAACCCTTTACCTTGGGTAACATATCCTTTCATCGATTTTATAGAACCAAGACTAAATAATTCCATGAACATCTTTGAGTATGGCTCTGGGAATTCCACCCTTTGGTATTCCAAAAGAGTAAAGTCAGTAACTTCTGTTGAACATGAGCTAAACTGGTATGATAAAATTAAAAATAATTTACCCGCAAACGTATCTATTCACTACAGCAATTTAGTTTATGGAAAAGAATATTGCCAATACGCAAAATATTTAAATAGAAAATTTGATCTTATTATTGTTGATGGCAGAGACAGGGTTAACTGTATTAAAAACTCCATAGAATGTTTAACTCTAAACGGAGCAATTATTTTAGATGATTCTGAACGCTTAAATTATCAAGAAGGTATACAATATCTTCAAAATAATGGATTTAAAAAAATTGATTTTTGGGGTATATCACCCGGTCTCTTTTATAAAAAGAACACCACAGTTTTTTACAGAAATAATAACTGTCTAGGTATATAACTGATGTATTTGGCTCCTATTGTTCTTTTTGTCTATAACCGCCCCTGGCACACACAGCAAACGATCGAAGCATTACAAAAAAATGACTTTGCATCCGAAAGCGAACTTTTTATTTTTTCAGACGCAGCAAAAGATGAACGATCATTTAAAAAAGTAAAAGAAGTACGAAATTACATTAAAAGAATCGATGGTTTTAAAAAAATCACTATCATAGAACGTGAAACGAACTGGGGGTTGGCTAATTCAATCATCGATGGTGTTACTAAAATTGTTAACGAATACGGAAAAATTATTGTCCTGGAAGATGATTTAGTGACAGGCCCCTATTTTTTAAAGTTTATGAATGAAGCACTATGCTTTTATCAAAATGAAGAAAAAGTTATGCACATTACAGGATATAGCTATCCAGTCAACACCGAAGAATTAGATGATACTTTTTTTATAAAACCTGCAAGCTGTTGGTCTTGGGCAACTTGGGATAGAGCTTGGAAGTACTATAAGAAAGATACTAATTTTTGCATTGAAAAGTTCACTAAAAAGATGATTTATGATTTTAATCTCAATGATGCATATAAATACTTTGATCAAATTGTCAAGAACAAACAAGGCAAAATAAATACTTGGGCTATATTCTGGTATGCCAGTATATATCTAAGAAATGGTTTGTCACTACATCCCAAAAAGTCTTATGTGCAAAATATTGGACACGATGGAGAAGGAATCCATTGTGGAAAATCAAGCGTATTTAATGTTGAATTAATACAAGAACCAAAACTAAATTTTACAACCGTAATTACTGAAGATATCAACGCTAGAAAAGCACATGAAAAATATTTTAACTCTATAAAAATTTCATTTTACAAACAAATAATGAACAAATTAAAAAGGATTTTAAATTTATCATGAAAAAATTCTTCGAACGATTTATTAAACAGCCAAAGTGGCACAATCTTCGTTCCACCACACCCATATCAGAGGTATTTGCTTTAGACAGAGGTACGCCTATAGACAGGATCTATATTGAACATTTTTTAGAATCGAATAAAGACTGTATTAAAGGTACTTTATGTGAAATAGGAGAAAATAGCTATAGTAAAAAATACGCAATCGGTACTGCATCCTTTGAAATCCTTCATTTTACAAATGACAACAAAAATGCAACTATTATAGGGGATTTAACCGACTTATTAACGTTGCCAGAGAATAAAATTGACTGTTTTATTCTGACACAAACATTGAATTTTATTTATGATTTCAAATCTGCAATCCATGGACTCCATTATATGCTATCTTCAGGGGGCACAGCCTTGGTAACTGTTTCGGGGATTTCTCAAATTAGCCGATATGATATGGATAGATGGGGTGACTACTGGCGTTTTACTGATTTATCTATCAAAAAAGCATTTATAGAAGTATTTGGAGAGAACAATGTGGAAGTTGAAACATATGGAAATGTGCTATCGAGCATAGCCTTTTTAGAGGGAATCAGTGCAGAAGAATTGACGACTGAAGAACTTTTTTATAAAGATCAAAATTACCAAATAATCATTACACTTAGAGCTAAAAAACAATGAAATCACTCCTAAAAAATATACTCAGACCACTGTACTATTATGTTAAAAGTAAACAGCAAAGAGAGTTTTACCGCTTGTTAGATACTTTTGGATATTCCCAACGATTCATCATGACTAAAAATGTCCACTTTTTGAACTATACTTTTAACATACCTGATGGGGCAAGCTTTATAGGGCAATTTAAAGAGATATTTGTGGATGAGATTTATAAATTTGAAACTAAAAACACAATCCCTGTGATCTTTGATTGCGGCTCCAATATTGGAACAAGTTTACTGTATTTTAGAGAAAATCATCCAAATGCGAAGATCATTGGTTTTGAAGCAGATGATACGATTGCAACACTAAGTATTGAAAATTTGAAAAAAAACAACATAACAGATATTACTGTTATTAGCAGCGCCGTTTGGATCGACAACAAAGGAATAGAATTTTCAACAGAAGGTGCCGATGGCGGTTCTATCAAGGGCGAACACAATTTAAAAAAAGTCCCATCCATACGCCTTAAAGATTTCCTTCTTATGGAAACATCTATCGATTTTCTGAAGATGGATATCGAAGGTGCTGAATATGAAGTGATACAAGATTGTGCCGATGCACTCTCTCATGTTGAAAACATTTTTATTGAATACCACTCATGGAACCATTCTATACAAACACTTGGTGATATCCTACATATACTTGAAAAAAATGGGTTTAGATATTACATAGAAGATATCAGCAAACGCAAACACCCCTTGATAAATAAAAACATTTCGAGTCCAATGGATTTACAACTCAATATTTTCGGATACAAAACTAGATGACATCTTATCTGATAGATCGATTATCAAAGCTACAATATGTCAATAACTACTTTTCTGGGATTGCAACCATCTTTATGCTTCATAGAGTTTCTGCTTTCGAAAAAAATAAACTTCCCCCTAATGAAAACATGAAAGTATCCTCTGAATTTTTAGAAAAATTCATCACCGATCTAAAATCACAAGGATATGAGTTTATTTCGCTTGATATTTTGCATGAAATATTACAAAAAGGTAAAGATGTCGAAAAGCAAATCGTTTTTACTCTTGATGATGGATATCTTGATAATTACACACATGCTTATCCAATTTTTAAAAAACACAATGTCCCATTTACAATATATATAACTACTTCATTTCCCGAAAAATCTGCCATTCTTTGGTGGTATATATTGGAAGATTTGATAGTGGAAAACAAAGAAATACTATTATCAAATGGTGAAAAATACAGTTGCAAAACCTATGAAGATAAAATAAAAACATTTATGGCAATCAGAGAAAAAATTATCACTTTTAGCCAAACCCATTTTTTGGCTCAACTGAATGAACTCTTTTTAGATTATAAAATTGATTGGTTTTCTAAAAATAAGGAACTTTGTTTAAATTGGGAACACATAATCGAACTTTCAAAAGATGAGCTTTGTACAATAGCTGGGCATACTAAAAATCATTACAGTTTAAATCAACTCTCCATAGATGAAATAAAATTTGAAATCATTGGAGCCAATCGAATGATAGAAGAAAAAATTGGCACAAAAATAGAACATTTTGCATATCCCTTTGGAAGCAAAAGGGAGATAAACCGAAGAGAATTCAACTTAGTTAAAAGCTTAGGGTTTAAAACTACAACTACAACAAGAACAGGTAACATTTATTTTGAGCATAAAAACCATCTTGAATGTCTGCCAAGAATTATGCTAACTGAAAATTTTGATATTAGAAATATTGGACGAATAAGAAAAACAAGAGTCGTGACAATATGAAAATAGCTATTGTTAATACTTATGACCAACAAGGCGGAGCAGCAATAGCATCTTATAGACTTCATCGTGCCTTATTAAATGAAGCTATTGATAGTCAAATGCTTGTTAAATATAAAAGCAGTGATGATCACACTGTAATCGAATTAACAACTAAACTACAGAAAGCTTTTCAAAGCATATTTTCTCATCTTGATTTTCTTCCCGTGAGGTTCTATAATAATAGGAATTCAACACCATTTAGTCCTGGATGGATAGGCTTTAATCTGGTTGAAAAAATAAATGCTATGCAACCTGATATTGTACATCTGCATTGGGTGCATGGGATGCTTAGTATTGAAGACATTATTAAAATACAAGCACCAATTATTTGGAGTATGCATGACAATTGGTTATTTACAGGAGGCTGTCACATCAAGTGGGAGTGTGAGCTTTACAAAAATCAGTGTGGAACCTGCCCAAGACTCGCCAGTACAAAAAGCACTGATTTAAGTCGGTGGATATGGCTAAGAAAAGAGAAAGCCTTTACGAGTGTACGCAATATGACAGTTATTGGCCTCAGTCGGTGGATAACTAACAGCGCCAAAGAAAGTAATCTACTTAAGAGACAGGCTATTGTCAACATTCCCAATCCAATCAACACCCATATTTTCAAACCTTTCGATCAAAATCAATCCAGAAAATATTGGAACTTGCCCTTGAATACAAAACTCGTTCTTTTTGGGGCAATGAACGCAACTAGTGACATCAATAAAGGTTTTAAAGAATTAAGAGAAGCGCTATACAAACTAACCGACAAAAATATTGAATTTGTAGTATTTGGAAACAGCGAATCCAAAGGGTCCCAAGATTTTGGATTTAAAACACATTATCTAGGAAAACTAAAAGATGATGTCGATTTGGTCACCTTATATAGTGCCGTAGATATAATGATAGTACCAAGCCTTCAAGAAAATCTATCAAACACGATTCTAGAAAGTTTAGCATGTGGAACACCCGTTGCTGCTTTTGATGTTGGTGGAAATAGTGATATTATTGAACATCAAATAAATGGCTATTTGGCTAAGCCTTTTGATACAACTGATTTAGCCAATGGTATCGAATGGGTTTTAAATAATCAAAATTATGCTGACTTATGTAGAAACGGGCGAGAAAAAGTATTAAAAGAATTTGACAGTACAATCGTTGCACAAAAATATATTAATCTATATAAAGAAATTTTAAATGGATAAAATCATAAATACAACAGATAGACCACTTGTCTCAATCATCACCGTTTCCTATAATGCAGCAGCAACAATCGAAGAAACCATTTTAAGTGTTATCAATCAAGACTATAAGAATATCGAGTATATTATTATTGACGGCTGTAGCACTGATGGAACACTGGATATAATCCGAAAATATGAAGACAAAATCGCCTACTGGGTCAGTGAAAAAGATTATGGTCTCTATCATGCAATGAACAAAGGTATTGAATATGCTAACGGTGAAATAATTGGGATAATAAACGCCGATGATTACTATTATGCCGGAGCTATCAGCAATGTAATAAAAACCTTTAAAGATAAAAAACTCAATCAACATATTTTTTTCGGGGATATGCAGTACGGCGATATTTTAGTTCCGGGGTGGAGGCCAAAAGCAATCAAACGGAGTGCCTTTGGCACTCATCCCTCGATGTTTGTTCCGAGAGAAGTTTATGCTGCTATCGGTATATATAAACTGCAATACAAAATTCTTAGCGACTACGATTTTATGTATCGGGCTTTCAATATTCATAAAATTCTGCCTCTTTATTTAAATGAAAGAATCGCCTTTTTCAGACCGGGTGGATTATCTTCAAATAATATTTTCAGAGCATACACCGAAGAAATGCTCATCAAACTAGAAAATGGAGAAAAGTTCTATAAATCATTTGGCTTGTATCTACTCAAACTACTCAAGTTCGCAGGGACACAAATCATAAAAAGGCAGCAAAAGTGACAAAAAAAGTTGTCGAATTAGGTTGTGGCGGATCCCGAAAATTTAACGGTTCTATCACCGTGGATGCTGTTAAACTACCGGGCGTCGATATCATACATGATTTAAACGAAGGGCTTCCGTTTGCAGATGATAGTATTGATGAAATCCATTCCTACCATTTTTTGGAACATGTTAATGATTTGCAATTTGTATTGACCGAAATACATCGCGTCTTAAAAAAGGGAGGAAAAAACATCGGAACAGTTCCCCACTTTTCTAACCCACATTTTTATTCCGATTTCACCCATAAAAACTTTTTCGGACTCTATACTTTCGCCTATTTTGAAAATGCGCAAACAACCTTTCGACGTAAAGTACCTACGTTTTACTCAGGTAATCTCTCGTTCCAAACTAAAAAAATCGACTTAGTCTTTAAATCTTCTTTTATAGAACGTTATCCCATTAAAAAAGCGATTGGTGCCATTTTTAATTCCTGCCGATATATGCAGGAACTTTACGAAGAAAACTTTTGTTTCCTCTTCCCGGCATATGAAATTTACTTTGAAATTGAAAAAATATGATGCACTTATCTTTCTTCACTAAATATCCGACACAAGGTGCAACCAGCCGCTATCGAAGCTTTGTATACATATCTCGATTAACAGAGCTGAATTACAACATCGAAGTTCAATCTTTTATGCCTATCAGCTATTTAGCCCGTTTGTTCACAAACCGACCAAAACCGAAATATCACATCATCCTTTCCTATCTGGAACGGTGCATTGCCGCTTTACGCTCATCCGATCATTTGATTATCGAACGTGAACTTTTACCTTATATTCCATATGCAATAGAAAAATGGTTTCTAAAAGGGAAATCCTATATTCTCGATTTTGATGACAATGTTTGGGAAGACTACCGAGGCAAAAAACTGCTTGAGGGTAAATACGATCGTTTAGTTCAAAATGCGGCCGGTGTTATCGTAGGAAATGATTATTTGGAACACAACATCAAAGTGCTTAATCCCAATATTATTAAAATTCCTACCGTCATTAATCTTGATGTATATTCGCCGGATAAAATAACGCAAAAATTTGGCCGTTTTTCACTGGTGTGGATTGGTAGTTCTATAACCTACCGCTACATCGAGTCATTTCGATCAATGTTTCAAGCCCTTGCAAAGAGTCTTGATTATGACCTTATCATCATTGCGTCAAAAACATTAGAAAACCGGGCAATATCAGGTGTTTCGATGAAATTCTATGATTGGTCGAGTGAGACCGAAGTCGCTTTATTACAACAATCTCACATAGGGATAATGCCCTTATCCGATGATCCGTTTAGTCAAGGTAAATCAGGCTTTAAGCTGATTCAATATCAAGCGGCGGGATTACCGGCAATCGCCAGTCCGATCGGAGAAAATTGTACCATCATTCAAGAAGGGGTAAATGGATTTCTACCTAAAACGGATAAAGAATGGATAGATGCCATCACTCATCTGTATAATCATTCAGACCTTTGCACAGAATTTTCACAATATGCGCTTCAAAACGCTTACAATTTTTCAATTCAAAAATATCTTCCCGTCTATATCCGCTTTATTAATAAAATTTTTGATAAAACTCCTCGGAAAAGAGGTACATAATATATGAAAACTTCTGTAGTAATACCGGCTTATAAAGTCAAAAAACATCTTAAAGAAGTTATTACTACCATACCTGACTTCGTAACTCATATCATTGTGGTGGATGATAAATGTCCTCAACACAGTGGAGAATATGCGTTGTCTCTAAATATAGAAAGAGTAACGGTCATATTTCATGAAGTAAATCAAGGAGTAGGTGGTAGCGTCTTTTCCGGATACCAAAAAGCTTTAGAATTAGCTTCTGACGTCGTCGTAAAAGTAGATGGTGATGGTCAAATGGATCCAAACTTCATGAAATCCCTCATCCAACCGATTATTGACGGACATGCAGACTATACCAAAGGGAATCGTTTTAAAGACTTTAAAGCATTAAAGTCCATGCCAAAGATTAGATTATTTGGGAACAGTGTCTTAAGCTTTTTAGTAAAAATGGCTAGTGGATACTGGAACGTCATGGATCCTACTAACGGTTATACTGCAATACACAAACGGGCTTTAGAAGGGCTAAACTTTGATCATATATCAAAACGTTACTTTTTTGAATCCGACATGTTAATCCATCTAAATATAGAAAATATGGTTGTTCAAGATATCTCCATACCAACCAGATATGGGGACGAAGAAAGCTCTCTCAATATAAAAAAAGTTTTATATCAGTTTCCGGTAAAAATATTACAAGGACTATTAAAAAGAATATTTTACAAATATTATATATATGACTTTAATATGGCCTCAATCTATTTGTTTTTAGGAATTCCAATGGTTTTATTTGGCGGCTCATTCGGGATTATAAAATGGGTGCAAGCTATAGACAAGGGTATAGAAACAAGTACGGGAACGGTCATGTTATCGGTATTGCCAATTATATTAGGTGTACAGTTTTTACTTCAAGCCATCAGTATAGATATCGATAATATTCCTAAAAAATGATGTTGAATTACAGCTTTTTTAGATATGGAATCGTCGGAATATTATCTGTACTGATTGATTTTTTGCTGTTATTTTTTTGTTTTAATATCATGGGTATTACACAAAACATTTCGATCAGTATTGCCTTCATAATCAGCACCATTTTTAATTTCACTATGCATAGGAATTTCACCTTTAAGAAAAAAAACAATTTTAAAACCCAGCTGGTCAAATACGTATCATTAATTTCACTCTCATACATGATTACCATACTATCGATACACTATCTGGTGGTGATAGGGTTTAATTTGTATTTTTCTAAACTATTATCCGTATGCTTTGTTTACCTATACGGTTATGTTTTTAACAAACTTTTCGTCTTTAGAGGGGTAAAATGATCGCCTTACATAAAATCAATGTCTTCTACGTTGTTGTTTTAGCGTTTTTGATACGAGTCTTAGCTTATTATATTTTACCTGGATTGGATTTTCCCGATACAAGCACTTATATAAAAGCAGGTGATGAGTTATTCACAAACGGTAGAATAGGGGTAGATAATGTGATGCCTATTCATCCTATATTCGTTCATATCCTCCATAATATTATCTTCATAAAGCTGGCCAATATCCTTTTTTCTACATTGAGCGTGTATTTAGTATACGAATTAAGCTGCATGATTTTTAATAACAAAGCGTACGCCACCTTTGCCGCTCTTATCACTTGTTTTTATCCATACTTTATCTTTTATTCCATTACGGGTCTGACAGAGTCTTTATATATTTTTTTATTATTGGGTGCATTCGTATTGCTCTACAAGAAACGATTCACTTTTGCTTCGATCCTTATCGTAATATCTATACTCCATAGACCCACTTTAGATTTATTAGCACCTATTCTCATATTTGTTTTTTCGTATTATGTGCATAAACTACATATCAATGCTTCTATTGCTAATGTACTTAAATATTTTGTTGTTTATATTCTTTTCATGACACCATGGTGGTTTCATCAGTTTAATAAATATAACCAATTTGTACGACTCAATTTGGGTGACGGTATAGTGTGGTTCTCAGGTAATAATCCTGACAATCATAGTGGTGGTGGTGTCATAGGCAGCATCAAAGGTGATGATATGAATCTAACCTTGTTCTCATCAATTGCAAACCCTATAGAAAAAAATGACGCCATGAAACAGGCAGCGTTTACATTCATACAAAAGAATCCAAAAAGATTTCTAGAGTTGACAACAATTAAATTTATCAGATTTTGGAGACTTTGGCCTTATGCACCGGAATATGAGAGTCCTCTCTATATCATAATGTCACTGGCCAGCTATGGCGTAATATTGCTTTTGAGTATTATCTTTTTAATTCAATATGGAAGAAGTTATTTTAGAATTATCTCTCCGATTCTCCTTTTAATTTTTTATTTTACGGTGGTGCACATGATCTTAATTGCTTCGATTCGATATCGCCTACCACTGGAACCATTTTTAATTATTTTTGCAAGTGCAGTTGCAATTCATGGATTGCAGAAAATACATGGAAGACAAGAATCCAAATGAATAATAACTACACAAACAATAGTAAAGTACCTTATACCGCAAAGACCTTCGGTTTCCTTTCCCATCTTGATCTTAATTTGTGGCTTTTTCGTTTGCCGATTATGCAAGAGCTGGTACGTCAGGGGCACACCGTTTATGCCATTTGTCCATCGGGAGAGATAAGCAGCTCCTTTTGCGAACACGGAATCACCCATATCCCCTATGAAATAGAGCGTTCAAGTCTAAACCTGTTTAAAGAGCTCCATGCGATAAAACATATCTATACGGCCATCAAACCACTCAATCTTGATATTCTTCATACGTTTACCGCCAAGCCCAATATCTACGGCACTATTGCGGGACGATTCGCCCGTGTGCCCCGTATTATTAACCTCGTCGAGGGGCTGGGAAGTTTTTATCTCGAAAACGATATAAAAAGCCGTATTGTCCGTAATCTGATCGAGATGCTCTATCGTCAAACCTTCAAGCTCGCCGATACTGTCATGTTTGTCAATCAAGATGACCCTGCCTACCTCATCGAAAAAAAAGTGATCAATATCTCTAAAGTTTTCACCATCAAAGGGGTTGGAATTGACACCGCTTTTTGGAGCCCGTTGCCGAAAACAGATTCTTGGATTCGGGTCACCATGGTTGCGCGTGCACTCAAACATAAAGGGGTCCAAGAGTTCATCGATGCCGCAGCGATACTGACTCAGCACTATCCCGAAGTATCATTTCAATTTGTCGGTTCACCCGATGAAGGGAACCGTTCAAGCTTCACTGAAGCATTTATGAAAGAACAGACCTCCATACACTACCTCGGTCACCAAAACAACATTCGACACATACTTTCCCAAAGCGATATTTTTGTTCTGCCGAGCTATCGGGAAGGGTTGCCGCGCACCTCTATGGAAGCAATGAGCATGGGGCTTCCCATCGTTACAACCGATGTCGTAGGATGCCGGGAAACGGTAGATGAGGGGATCAACGGATTCTTAGTGCCGCCGTATAACGCTTTAGCGCTCTCAGAAGCGATCGAGAAATTGATTGAGGACTCTGATTTACGTTCTAAAATGGGACGAGCAGGAAGAGAAAAAGCCTTAAAAGAGTTCGATATCGCTACAATTGTCGACAAACATCTCGAAGTGTACGGACTGCAGCGTGTACGTTAATCTGCTTAAACCCTTAATGGATCGTTTCGGAGCACTGATTTTATTGATCCTTTTTTCGCCGCTCATCCTGCTCATCACACTTATGATTGCCCTTAGCATGGGTCGCCCCGTTTATTTTGCTCAACGCCGTCCAGGATTGCACGGCAAGATTTTTACGATCTATAAATTTCGTACCATGACAGATGAAAAAGATTCCCTAGGGAACCTTTTGCCGGATTCAGAACGGTTAAAAGGGATAGGTCAAGTCATCCGAAGTCTCAGTTTGGATGAACTTCCCCAGCTGCTAAATGTTCTCAAGGGTGAAATGAGTTTTATCGGACCGCGCCCTCTCTTGCCAGAATATTTGCCGCTTTATACTTCACAGCAGGCACGGAGGCATGATGTCAAACCCGGCATTACCGGTTGGGCTCAGATCAACGGGCGCAATGCGATTAGCTGGGAAGAAAAATTTCGATATGATGTTGAATACGTTGACAATATATCGTTCACTTTCGATCTTAAAATCTTTTTTCGAACCCTTATAAAGGTTTTTATAAGAGAAGGGATATCCCAGAACGGAGAAGCAACGATGGAAAAATTCAAAGGCACCCATTCATGAATCTTCTTATAACCTCAGCAGGCAGACGAGTAAGTCTTGTCCGATTCGCTCAAAAAACTCTAAAACATTTTGACTCTGCTTCCCGCGTTCACGCCATTGATATGGTACCCGAACTCAGTGCAGCGTGTCACATTGCCGATTATTCCGCTAAAGCACCACGGGTAACTACAGATAATTACGGACAATTTTTACTCGAATATTGCCAAAGCCACAACATTACTATTATTCTTCCGACTATCGACACGGAACTTTCTATACTTGCTGGGTTAAAAGAATTGTTTGCCAAAAAAGGAATTACAATCATTGTCTCTGACCAATCCCTCTGTGAAACGTTTTATCTTAAAAGTTCAACATTTGATTTTTTTCAGACCAATGGATTTAAAACTCCTTGGATTATGACAGATTTGTTAACGTGTCAGTATCCCCTCTTTGCTAAACTTGATAATTCAAGCTGTTCCATAGGCGCTACCAAAGTCGAATCTATTTCAGCAGCACAATCACTTCAAACAAGTAATGAACGCTATGTTTTTCAAGAACTGATTATCGGAGAAGAATATACTGTCGATTTTTATCTTTCTCGTGAGCACGTTCCTATCATGATTATTCCGAGAAAACGGCTTGAGGTACGTGCAGGTGAAGTAAGTAAATCCGTTACATGCAAAGACGACACCATTATCGATACGGTCAAACAGCTTTCAAAAAGTTTACAGGGCGGATGGGGACCAATGACACTCCAACTCTTCAAAACACAGAGTAATCAGCTATTTTTAATTGAAATAAATCCCCGCGTCGGAGGAGGCTATCCGCTTAGTTTTCATGCGGGTATGGATATTTTTCAGTTAATCCTTTTAGAGGCATTAGGAGAAAAGCTGGAATATAACGACACATGGGAAAATAATCTTATGATGCTGCGCTACGATGACGAGGTTTTGGTTCATGGTCATCGTATTTGATCTCGATGATACACTTTATGATGAAATTGACTTTGTGAAAAGCGGATTTTGGGCTATTGCCTCAACATTTTCCAATACACCGCAAAAGCTTTTTGACTTTATGTGGAATCTCTTTTTACAAGAAGGAAGCGGTTCTATTTTTAATCAACTGATAGAATATTTTCACCTCGATGCAACACTCGAAACCCTAATTACCCTCTATCAGACACACACGCCAAACATCACTTTGCCCGAAGAGACTATCACGCTCTTGAAAGCAATAAAAGGTTTCGGTTCTACCGCTCTTATTACAGATGGCTTGGCACAAATGCAAATACAAAAATTTAATTCTCTTGGACTTTCAGCATGGATTGATTACCCTGTCTTTACCGATCTGTACAATACTTGTAAACCTAATCCTCTTGCTTATAAAATGGTAATGGAGCATTTCAAAGATGAAATTAAATTCGTCTATTTTTCCGACAATCCCAAAAAAGATTTTTTTGCTCCGAATGACCTGAATTGGCTTACAGTACGGTATAAAAATCCATACGGAATTTATCGTGAAATACCTTCAAATGCATCCTATGAGATTACATCGCGTTTAACTCTAATTCCAATTATTCAACAATACCTCTCAGAAAAATAAATCCAGTTTTATGAGGCATTTGGATACACTATCAATTACTTTATATATACACGAAAAGGGTAAAAATGCGCTTGTTAAAGTTGCCTGAAGAAAATATCGGTATTAAATTCTCCCTCTTCTTTATTATCATCGCATATATTTTTTCCCTCTCTATGCGCTATATTTGGGTGGCTGATTTTCAGTCTGTTCCCCAATTTCATTGGCATAATGAATTGATGCTAAATACAAATGACGGGTATTGGTATGCAGAAGGAGCACGCGATATCTTGCAAGGCCATCATGAGCCAAACGATCTTTCCCCGATCAACGAACCTCTCTCACTTCTGACCGCTTGGCTTTCCAAGATAGTTCCAGTAAGCTTTGAGACATTGATTCTCTATATGCCTTCATTTCTCGGTTCCTTAATTGTCATCCCGATTATTTTGATCGGACGGTCATTAGGACAAACATCAATAGGCTTTATTGCAGCTCTAATCGCAAGCATAACCAACAGCTATTATAACCGAACGATGACAGGCTATTACGATACCGATATGCTCACTATCGTATTGCCGTTGTTTGCCGTTTACTTTATCATTTTTGCCATTATCCATCAACGCAATCGTTTTTTAATCCCTATCACATTAGCCTTTGCATTAAATCAATGGTGGTATCCGCAGAGTTATTCTCTTAACAGTGCAATATTGGTCATGACGTTTATCTATGCCGTTATCTTTGAACGAAAAAACCATTATCTCTATAAGATCGCGCTCTTTATCATCATCGGGGTTTTATCCCTTCCGATATGGGTCAAACTTGCAATCGCAATAGGAGTTTTTTCATTTTTTCATTTTCGCCCGGCACTCGATCAAAAATGGTTTTGGGCATTATTCGGGGCAATTATTCTCATCTATTTTGCAACAGGGGGGATTGACCCTATCTGGGCACAGCTAAAAGGGTATCTGTTCCGTGAAAGCGTCTCAAGTGAAGCTGGTGGGCTTCATTTCTACAACGTAGCCCAAACCGTCCGTGAAGCAGGACATATCCCTTTTAATGTTTTTGCGGAACGAATCAGCGGACATACGATTACTTTTATCATTGCATGTGTCGGCTATGCACTTGCTGTAATTGCCTATCGTCCACTCCTTATAACTCTACCGCTTGTAGGACTGGGATTTATCGCTATGTCGGCTGGTTTACGTTTTACGATTTATGCCGTTGCACCGATGGCAATCGGATTTGCCTATTTTATTGTTCTCATAAGCCGACCGATAGAAAAGGGATGGCTGAAATATATTGTTTTAACCGTTTTCACTGGTGTTGCTCTCTACCCTAATTATCTCCATATTCAAGAGTATAAGACGCCGACCGTATTCACTGCCGATGAGGTCTCTACTCTTGAACGACTCGGAAAAATTGCAGGGCATGAAGACTATGTTATTTCTTGGTGGGATTACGGCTATCCGATTCGCTATTATAGTGATGTAAAAACTCTTGTGGACGGAGCGAAACACAGTGGGGACGTCAACTATCCTGTTAGTTACATTTTGACGCAATCTCAGCAAAATACAGCCGACATGGCACGACTCAGTGTTGAGTATACCGAACGTGGATTCGAGACCAACAACTCGAATGAAATTGTTGCGACCATGCTTAGAGAGTATAAAATCGATTCAGTTGATGATCTCATAGACAGTATACAGCTTAATCCGACGATTCTGCCAAAAGCAACACGTGACATTTATCTCTATTTACCGTTAAGAATGATGGATATTTTACCCACAGTAACGCTTTTTAGTTATTTAGATCTTAAAAGTGCGAATAATCCTTCTCAACAGCCTTTTTTTTATATGTCACAGCAAGCACAAGATACCGGTAAAACTATAAATCTTGAAAGTGGCGTTTCTCTCATAAAAGATACTAATAGCATTAAGATTGGTAATCAAGAAGTACCGATCAAAAGTTTTTTTCAAGTCGGCTACGATGCAAATAAAAAGTTGGTTACTAATCAACAACAATTTGCTTCTAATGGGCTAAATGTTATTTATATGGCAAGTTACGGTCGTTTTTTAATTGTCGATGATTTTTATCTAAACTCAACTTACATTCAACTGTTTGTATTTGATCGATATGATAAGAGTCTTTTTGAACCGGTCATTTTAGACCCTATGAGTAAAATTTATAAACTAAAGCTATGATACAGAACCATCGCCTCTTCCTATCGCCTCCCCATATGAGCGGCCGTGAACAAGAGTATATCGCCCAAGTATTCGAGAGCAACTATATTGCACCGCTGGGACCGATGGTAGATCGTTTCGAGCAAAATATCCGCGACTACACCCACACATCTAACGCCCTCGCCCTGAGCAGCGCTACCGCTGCGATACATTTAGCATTGCGTGTTTTGGGTGTCGGCACCGGTGATCTGGTTCTGGCTTCCTCCTTTACCTTTATCGGCTCCATCGCCCCCATACTCTACCAAAATGCCACGCCTGTATTTATCGACAGCGATGCGAAGAGTTGGAATCTCGATCCCGCATTGCTTGAAAAAGCAATTGCACAAGCCCCTAAAAAGCCTAAAGCACTTATCTTAACCCATCTCTACGGCCAATGTGCCGATCTAAAAACCATTGCACAAATCTGCACTCATCACGATATCGCGCTCATCGAAGATGCAGCCGAAAGCTTGGGTGCGACATATAACACTCAGCAAACAGGAACATTCGGCACTTTCGGTGTTTACAGTTTCAATGGCAATAAGATACTGACGACTTCGGGAGGAGGAATGCTTGTCTCATCGAACAAAGAGTTGATCGACAAAGCTCGGTTTTATTCCACTCAAGCGCGGGATCATGCGCCATATTACGAACATACCGACTTCGGCTACAATTACCGCCTAAGCAATGTGCTTGCAGCTATCGGCGTAGCCCAGATGGAAGTTTTGGAAGAACGTATCGCCATGCGCCGTCAAATTTTCCAATGGTATCGTGAAGCGTTACGCGATATCAGTGAAATTACCTTTATGCCGGAGCTTTCCGATACCAGAGGTAACCGCTGGCTTACTGCCATCACGTTTGAGCGCTCCGATCCGGAACGTATCCGCACACATCTTGAAACCGCAAATATCGAAAGCCGTCCTCTGTGGAAACCGATGCATCTGCAGCCTTTGTTTAAAAACGGTTCGGTATTCCAAAACGGTACTTCAGAGGGTCTGTTTACTAAAGGACTTTGTCTTCCAAGCGGAACACAAATGACATCTGACGATGTCGAATACGTTTGCGCAATTTTGAAAAAGGCCCTTCGATAATGCAATGGCTCCGTCCCAATAATGCAAAAAGGATCCTTTTTTTCCTTATAAGTGATACACTATTATCCCTATTTACCCTCTACAGCGCCTATCTACTACGGTTCAATTTTGAGATTCCGAACGAATTCCTAACCCCTTTTTCCCTAATAGCGGCAACGTTTATCATTCTAAAGCTCATCTTTATCTACGGATTTAAAAACTATTCGATTATCTGGCGTTTTTACGGTCTCGAAGAGGCAAAAAATCTCTTTTTTGCCCACATTTTTGCGTATGGGGTCATTGCTCTCATCCATACCGCTCTTCCCTCGCTGTTTTCACCGTTTCCGCGCAGCGTCATCATCATCGATCTCGTACTTTCCTTGATTTTTCTCGGCTCTCTTCGCCTCTCAAAACGGATCATTCTGGGTATCGGCACGCCTCGCGAGAGTCTTCAACCGACATTACTGATCGGTATCTCTTCAAACACGGCCAATCTGATCAAAAGTACCCTCAATGGCGAAAGCGGTTATTATCCTCTCGGTATTATCGCCGTACAGGAAAAAAATCGAAATATGATCGGTTCGACAATCCAAAATATCACCGTATCGGGCTTGGATCAAATCTCTGCTCTTGTTGCATCGAAAAAAATTACCGCTGCGATTATTGACGGTACATTGCCGAATGAATACCTCCGAGAAACATATCAGCTACTCAGTGATGCCGGAGTCAATGAGATCAAACGCTCCCGTTTGCTGGACAATACCGCCAATCGCATCGAAGAACTCTCCGTCGAAGATCTCCTCGCGCGCCATCCCAAAGACCTCGATACTCCGATAATCGGCGCGTTTATCCATGGCAAGAAGGTTCTTATCACCGGTGCGGGAGGGAGTATCGGGAGTGAAATCGCTTTGCAATGCCACCGTTTCGGAGCCGCGCATTTGGTCTTGATCGATCACAGCGAATACAATTTATACCAAATCGGCGAACGGCTCCCCTCTGCCCAACTGCATTTGTGCAATATTATCGACCAGCCATTACTTGATGAGATCATGCACGACGCATCCCCCGAGATCGTTATCCATGCCGCGGCCTACAAACATGTTCCCTTGTGTGAAACCAACATCCATGCCGCAGTAATGAACAATGTCATCGGTAGTCGCAATTTAATCGACAGCGCAATTGCCAATAACGTTTCTAAAATCGTCATTATCTCTACCGATAAAGCGGTCCGACCGACCAATGTCATGGGGGCGACCAAACGGGTCGTCGAACTCTACGCCCAAAACGTCGATTCACGCAACAGCGAAATCGTCTCTGTCCGTTTTGGTAACGTTTTAGGTTCCAGCGGTAGCGTCATCCCCAAATTTAAAGCCCAAATCGAAGCGGGCGGCCCTATCACCATCACCCATCCCGAGGTTACCCGCTACTTTATGCTGATCAATGAAGCGTGCCAGCTCGTCTTACAAGCCGCCGCAATCGCAAAAGGGGGAGAGCTTTTTATCCTCGATATGGGCGAACCGGTTAAAATTATCGATCTTGCCCACACTATGATACGTTTGTATGCAACCGAACCGATTCAGATCGTCACAACAAAACTCCGCCCGGGAGAAAAACTCTATGAAGAGCTTCTTATCGATGAAAGCGAACAAAAAACGACCTACGAATCAATCATGATTGCCCGTCCAAGCCACTATGATATCCTATCACTGAACCGTGAAATCGATGCGCTTACGACCTCATCCGATCCTCGGACACTTTTACGACACATCGTCCCCGAATTTACCGATCCCTCTTGAGTCAAACAATATTTCCAAAAGCGTTATGATGCGATCTTTTTGACCGTTTGATACAATTTTTCGGGAGAAAAATTCTGGATAGGAATATCCGCTATCAGTGAGAGTTCATCGATAAAAGAGCGATATTCGCTTTTTCCGATCCGTTTCATCAGCCGATAAGCATACAAAAGATCATCCGCGTTACTTTTAGAACAGAACCATCGCTTTTTGTCGTGTATCCCCAATCGAAATACCTGTGAAAAAACTATCCCCATCCATGCGTACTTGCTCCCATT